>JABMRV010000248.1 GCA_013202285.1 bacterium
GAAATAACAATAACTTGTCTGGATTCCCGCCTGCGCGGGAATGACAAAATGAATACTTTTTAAACAGAAACGAATAAATATCGTTCAATTTATTCATTTTTCAATCTTTCCATCTCGGCGTTAACCATGGCAAACAACAGAGGTATCATGATCTCATGGTGTCCGATAAAATTGAACTTCTGTCCGCCGGTTAAAGTCGGACGGTTGAGTACATTCTGCATCGGTCGGTAGTGGACGTTCATATCGAAGTTGGCGACGGCAAAACCGTGCGCCGGATATCCAAGGTTGCGCCCCACCGTCAATGCTTTCAGAAATACTTCGGGCATGATGACAGCCGAGCCGAAGTTCATTACTACCGCACCCTTGTCAAGCCTGCCGACCTCCCTTGCAAATATGCGGAAATCCTTCATACTCGCCCCCCCGATAGCCGAACCGTTCGCCGAAGGATGCTGGTGAATGATGTCGGTACCGAGAGCAACATGCACCGTCAACGGGATTTTTGATTCGTACGCACAGCAGAACAGACTCAGGTCCTTATATGGTGCATCCGAATCCCTTAAAGCTCGCCCAACCGCTTCACCGAAGCCAAGTTCAGCCTCCTCAGATGCCGTAATTGCGTTGTTGATAAAATCGGCTGTGTCACTACTCATCCCGAAACTGCCGTCAGCCAATCCTTCTGCAACATCCTCCGATGTCCTCCCGAAGAGGGCTATTTCACTGTCATGTATGCTGCTGGAACCGTTCGTCGCCAGCGAAGTAACAATCCCCCTCTTAATCCAGTCTATCAACAGAGGCGCCAGACCAGTCTTGATTACATGCCCGCCGAACATGATAATCACCGCTTTGCCATCGTGGGTGGCGCTTGCGACGATGCGTGCAAACCTGCGGAGGTCCCGGGCGGCAAGGATGTCGGGCAGTGACTCTACGAATTCATCCAGTGACTGACCAGCTTCCACTGGTCGGGCAAAGGCGGCTTGTTCGACCTTTCGTTCAATATCTGTCATCCGTGTTCTCTTCAAGCGGGAGAGATCGACCTCCTCATACCCGGAATGTTCGGTTTTACTCATTTTCACTCAACTTGTAACTTACCAGTTTAGCCCAGACAGATCCGAAATAGAGCTTGCTTCGCATGATAATGGGTAACTTGTACTTATCGTCGGAAAGCCAGATCTGCATCTTTCCCTCACGACGGAATATCCCTGAAGACATCAGTTTCGGCTCAACGACAAAGCAATCGAACTCGCCGGCAGGAACCTTGATCTTCTCTTTACGCAGCACGACAATTTCAAGCCTGTATTGCTTGTCGATATCGTGAACATCCAACCAGATGGAATTACCAACCTTAAGATCATAGACACGCACCTGGTAAAAGGCAGAGAGAACATCATACACCAGACCGTCGATCTTCAATGTATCGGGTGTTTTGCTATTGTTCCTGTAATAGTATGCTTTGGCGTTTTCCGGTTTATATTCGACTCGTCGATCAGCTTTATATTTACCTTCACGGAGATGTTTATCATACTGACGCGTGAAGCCGCCTTCGACATCACGCCAGCTCACTATCCGGTCTCTTACCTTGTAGAAAAAATCCACCGTTTTGGTTGAACGGGCTTCGGAAACTATTTTATAACAGGGATAACCGTCGATATCCTCAATCGAGTTAATCGACATGGATGCCTTGCCGCCTAAAATAAACCCTAAATATACCTTAAAGTCAAGTCTCTCACCCACTCCGAATGGAAGACTTTCCTGAGAGGCTTCTTCAGCCGGTGTCTCCGTAGAAAATAATAATACAAGCCAGATGACCGGAAAGAGGGTGTATGTCATGAATCGGCAGTTAATATGAATTCTCCCCTTTGATTATTGCTAAGCCGGTCATCATTATGATCTTAAGGTCGAACAGCATCGACCAGTTCTCCACATAAAAACGGTCGTATTTTGTCCGCTCTTCAATCGGGGTATCGCCGCGCAGACCGTTCACCTGAGCCCAGCCAGTAAGTCCGGCGCGAACCCTGTGCCTCTCGTGATAGCCGTTGATCATCTTCTCGAACTGACTCACAAATTCAGGTCTCTCCGGTCGAGGTCCGACCAGGCTCATATCTCCTTTCAGTACATTCCAGAATTGCGGAAGTTCATCCATCGACCAGCGGCGCAGCATTCTGCCGATGCGTGTAACCCGCTCATCGCCGGGTTTAGCCCAGACTGCACCGGTCTCTGCTTCAGCATCTATCTTCATCGAACGAAATTTGAGACAGTCGAATTCGCAGCCGTCAAGTCCGATCCTCCGTTGACGATAAAAAACGGATCCTGATGAATCGATCTTCACCGTAATTGCTATAATCAATATCAGCGGTGATGCCACTAAAATTAAGAAGGAAGAAAAAACAATATCCGCTGCACGTTTTACAACTCCATGCCACCCGTTGAACGGGTTCTCTTTCAGCGTCCACAATGGTATCCCGGCAACATCCATTACCTTCTTCGGACGCCCGTTGCTCGGATGAATATCAGGCAGGTAGAGAAAATCGACATTAACACCATAACATGCCCTGACCAGTTGTGGCAGTACGTCCTTTTTGCCAGCCGCCGGAGCAATAATCAACGTATCAAGCCCATACTCGCTTACAGTCTGTCCGGTATTCTCGATTACACCCAAGCTCTTTAGTCCCTCTACCGGAATCATCTCATACCCGATGCTCCCGACAACCTCGATACCGAACTCGGGATGCTGCATAATGTGCCTTACTATCGGAACCGCCTGATCGCCGTCTCCAACGACGGCAGCTCGTCTCACGGCAACTCCGAGCGAGTACAACTTCTCTCGCAGCCAGCGGTTGAAAATCCTGCCGATCAACAAAAACCCGCCGCTGGTCAGAAAGAGTATTGCCATGGTAAGACGTGAGAAGCTGGCGTTGCGGTAGAAAAACAGCACGGCAAGCATCAACGTATAAGCAGGCATGTAATATTTGATGACAGACGTGAGTTCATCAAGCATACTGTCCTGCCGGGGGAAGCGATAAAGACCTCCCGCCAGAAAAGAAAACAGAGTGAGAAAGGCAAATATCACCGCAAGCATGATATACCATTCAATCGGTGGCATAGCGGTGATGATCGGGATGTATTCCGTAACAGGTTGACTGAATCGAATCACGAAGGCGAGCCAGACGCCGATCAGCACAGCCCAGGCATCGAGCAGCAACGCTGCTGTCGGCAACCATATTTTACCGGTTGAGTTCAATTCTCCAATTGTCTAATTCTTATTATTTGGTGCTTGTTGAAAAGTTCCTTCTGTGTCATTCCCGCCTACTTTGTCATTCCCGCGTAGGCGGGAATCCA
>JABMRV010000249.1 GCA_013202285.1 bacterium
CCGAGCACGTCCATATCACCGTCACCGTCAAGATCTATCGCAAAAACATGATAAGCACCGTCAAAATTATCTGCTATGGTATGCTCGGTGAACTCGATTTGCGCAAAGCAGACCTGCACAGCCATAGAAACGAATGCGAATGCCAATAAGCAGTGCTTGTAGTATTTGGATTCTAATTTCATCTTTCGCTCCTTTCGCATATTGTGGTGTCGTGGTGTCGTGGTGTCGTGGTTTCGGGGTTTGTTTGTTAAGCTGAAGCTAACGGGGTAAAAGCCATAAGTCAAGCGTTTAACGAATATAGTGTAGGTGTTTTGGGGATGCTCGATGCATCCCGTTCGCAAGTCTAAGATTCATTGTTCGATTGTTTCATTGTCTCATTGTTCCGCTGTTGGATTGCAGATCCCCCGTGTTCGTCCATCAAGGGTCTTCCTGTTCACAGGGACAGGTATGGAGCCCTGTCCGTCTGGAGAATCTTCTCCATTCAAACAACCCGTGTTATCAAGCCCGTGATGTTCATTTAATCCGAAGTTGAACAGCGATTCCGGACAGCAGTATTGCAGTCTATTCGTTTTTTTTGTATAATTTGAAGCTATACTATTTTATCAAGGTGGCTTCAATCAGGCAGCATTCTCTTCGTTGAGAACAGTTTAGATAGTAGAGCTAATATTAAACTTCAAAACTCGGATACAATGAAATACAAACTCGGCATAGATGTAGGCGGCACGTTCACGGATTTCATCCTGATCTCCGAATCCGGCGAAACATTTATTCATAAGACACTTTCAACTCCTGAAGATCCCTCCATAGGTGTCCTGAGTGGAATCCATGATTTGGCTGAGATTATCAACTTAGGTATTGATGAGTTTGTTAAAAGTATTGAGACAATTGTTCATGGTACTACCGTCGCGACAAATGCCTTACTGACTCGGGGAGGAGCTAAGACTGCGCTGATTACCACCAAAGGTGTTCGCGATGCCCTGGAGATGAGAAGAGGAATTAGAGAAGAGCAGTATAATAATCATTATCGAAATGTTATCCCATTAATTCCACGCTATTTAAGATTGACGGTCGATGAGCGAATAGATGCTCAGGGCAACATCCTTACTCCTTTGGATGAGTCCGAATTAATTCCGTTGATTGAGTTCTTGAAGAAAGAGAAAGTAGAGGCTGTTGCAGTTTGCTTTATGAATGCTTTTAAGAACAGTATTCATGAGGAGAAAACTGTGCTATTCTTAAGACAACACCTCCCATCCTGCTTTATCACATCCTCTACCGAAGTGCTTCCGTCCATCAGGTTCTACGAGCGGGTAAGTACAACTGCGGTAAACGCTTATATCGGTCCTGTAGTCGCTAATTATCTCGGCAGCCTCATCGAAAAATTAGATGAAATAGAATTTAACGGCACCTTATTAATTATGCAGTCCAATGGGGGCGTCGTAACACCTGAAATTGTGAAGAAATCTCCTGCGGTAACCGTTCTCTCCGGTCCTGCCGCCGCGCCTACCGCCGGAGTATTTTACGCGAATTTATTGGGCTATAAGGACTGCATAACGATTGACATGGGAGGAACAAGTTTCGATGCAAGTTTGGTTATAGACAACCAGTGTGTTACGAGTACGGACGGTGAGATAAACAGGTATAAGATCGCTCTCCCGACGTTGGATATAGCTACCATCGGCGCGGGTGGCGGAAGTATTGGCTGGATAGACAGCGGCGGGCTTCTGCAGATGGGACCGCAGAGCGCGGGGGCTATCCCCGGTCCGATTTGCTACAACACGGGAGGAAAGCTACCCACCTGTACGGATGCCAACCTGATTCTGGGTTATCTTAATCCGGATTTTTTCGCAGGTGGTAAAATCAAACTTGACACTGAACAGACAAAGCGTATTATCAGTGAACAGATCGCACCCAAGTTAGGTTTATCTCTTCTCGAAGCAGCCGTGGGAATGTATAGAATTATTAATTCTAATATGGCTCAGGGCGTCCGCCAGGTTTCGATTGAGAGAGGATATGATCCGCGGGAGTTCTTATTTATTGTCGCCGGAGGCGCCGGTCCCATTCATGCCGGAGAGATATGCAAGGAGCTTGAGATTCCGATGTTTGTCGTCCCTGATGCCGCTTCCATCTTCTGTGCGGCGGGGATGCTTTTGGGTGATTTGAAACATGATTATATCCGTTCTTACATAACTCCTTTTTCAGATATTGATAAGCAATATTTCCTGAATCTCTACGATCAGATGAAGGAAACCGGAAGGGGTACTTTAATAAAAGAAGGAGTTAGTGAGGATAATATCGAGTTTTATCCGGTTCTGGATCTCAGATATATAGGTCAATATCATGAAGTGCAACTGTCGGTTTCCTGGGACGATATTGCGTCCTATAATACAC
>JABMRV010000250.1 GCA_013202285.1 bacterium
ACTTGGGATCCTGTCAATGAGCGGTTCTGGTCTGCTGATATTACTTCAAATATCTTCGCCACCAATCGCGAGGGCAACCTCGTTCAGACTATCAACCGACCGGGTGATGTTCGCATTTACGGACTGGGGTTTTGGCCCGACGATCCCGATGGTCATTGCCTGTACGTTTTTTCACGCGGCGATGAGATTGAGATTGCGGTTTACAAGATTAATCTCGACAACGGCGAGGCTGTTCTTGTTGCCGAGATCGATGCTGACGGCAGCAGACCGGGTGGGATTCACATAACCAATGAATTCGACGTGTACAGTTGGGTACTGATGGGAATCATCCAGACACCAGACCACATGATGGTCTGGCAGCTTGCGGCGAGACGCGACTGGTTCCTTATCGAACCGGTCATAGGAGTGATAGAAACAAACGACGAAGAGGAATTCACTCTCACTCTTGATGCTACGGGTCTTCCTCCCGACAACAGTTTCGAGGGTGAAATCATATTCACACACGACGGTGTAGGCGGTGAGACCATCCTGCCGGTAACCATGGAAGTGGTCGAGGGCAATGTTCCCACCGTCCGCGATCTTGAACTGCATGTCGGCTGGAACACGGTTTCGGTCAACCTTCAGCCTTACGATCACGAAGATATTCGCGGATTGATGTCAGCGTTGGTGGAAGAAGACCTGTTAATCTTGATGAAAAACGGCGCGGGTGAATTTTACATTCCAGAGTATGATTTCAGCAACATTCCCAGCTGGCTTGCTCCGCAGGGTTATCAGCTTAAGATGCAAAGTGAAGCAATCTTCCGTCTTGCGGGAATATCGGTACTTCGTGACGCAGAGATCCGGCTCTCGGAGGGCTGGCAGTTGATCTCATATTTTCCTCGTTCCCCTATTGAAGCGACGATTGCTCTGTCGGGCATAGAGGAACACCTCATCATCGCCAAGGACGGCTACGGCAATTTCTACATCCCTGACTGGGATTTCAGCAACATGGGCGGCATGCGCGAGGGACAGGGTTATTATATAAATGTCGATGCCGACGAGGTAGTACTCGTTTACCGATCTGAACGACCGGATGACGAGGGCGCATTTGCCGGAATTCCTCATTCGTCAGTTTATGACGAACCAGGTCAGTTGCCTGTTCACGCTGTAACCGGTTCTAACATGAGTCTGCTGGTATTGGTTGATCCTCCCCTACAAAGTAGGGGGGGGATTAAAGGGGGGGTAAACATCGGCATTTACGCCGATGATGCCTTAGTCGGTTCCGGTGTTCTTCAGAACGGTGTCTGCGGCATAGCCGTCTGGGGCGACGATCCCTCAACGAATGAGACAGACGGCGCTCTTGAGGATCAACCGTTCGAGATCAGATTGCTGAGTAATGATCAGCTGACAACGCCTGAATACACTGTACTTGCAGGTGAGACAGTTTACACTATTGACGGTTTCACCGTTGTTCAGTTGACTGCATCTTCGGCTGTACCTGTAGAATTCGGTATTTGTTCTGCTTATCCAAATCCTTTCAACTCGGTACTGAGGATAAGTTATGGCTTGGTCGAAGCTGGTGATGTAAGTTTGAAAGTGTATGATCTTACCGGTCGTCATATCGCAGAGTTGGTGAACGGGTATTTCAAAGCCGGGGCGCACACTGCAGTATTGGATGGCGTCGATCTTTCGAGCGGCGTGTATCTGTTGAGGCTTGAGTCTAACAGTGATGTTTCGCAGGTGAAGGTTGTGTTGGTGAAGTAGTGAAGTAGCCGGGTAAAAGCCCCCCCCCAATCATCCCCCCCCTGAGTCCCCCCCTACTAACGTAGGGGGGGATGTTTTTGAATACCCGCTTGAAGCAAGCCAACTATATATATAACAAATTGATGTAACATGTTTTTTTACTTGATAACTATCACAGAGATTATTAGATTTAATATGTGGAAAAGGATTTCGTTTTCATATCGATCATGCGGTGTTGAGCACTCCGATTATTGACTCCTTATCTATCCTGCCATGCTGAGCACCTTATAAATAAACCATTCTGGAGGAATTATGCACAGACTTATCATTATTCTAACGTTGTTATTCGGGTTGGTATGTATTGAACCTTCCTTTGGTGAAAACCTTCATCCCGTTACTTCGGTAGAGCTGTCTCCGGTTAACATGATTGACACGAGAACCGTTGAATCTCCGGTTCAGGGCGCTATCGAACTCGGATACGATGACGGACGTCCCGGTCCTCGCCGTGACGATCCGGGACCGGACACGTTATACTATGACGATGCAACGCCCCGGTCGCTTTACCCTGTGCAGAACCTCTGGTCGAAGGTTATCTTCACAACGAATGCGGACTTTGAGATGTGGGGTGTCATATTTATGCCGTTGAACCAGTACAACAGCGATGCACCCTGCTATGTCCGTGTTTACAGTATCGACCAGGACAATTTCAATCTCGATGAGCTGCTTTGGGAGGGCGAGATCGAGCAGCTTAATGAATGGGATGGCGGCGATATGGATAACAACTGGCACTGGATAGAGATCGATGAAGATGACCGTTTCGAGATCGAGGGCGGCACCGATTTCACAGTGATGTACGGTCCTGCACCCGGAGGTCAATATCCCCCCGATGGAGGTCAGGGCGGTTACTGGAACGTCTTCGATGGAGCGACGGAAGTCAACCGCAGTTACTTCGCTGCAGCAGTAAACAATGAACCTCAGGATGATCATGGCGCATGGACGAGAATTAACGGTGGTGACCTGCTGATCCGAGCCAACGGTGATTATACAGGTGGCTTCATAGACCTTGCTGTCGAAAAGGTTTACAATGCAGAGGAATATGCCGACCGTCGCTGGATAACTCTTCTCGAATATGAGAAAAACCTGTTCGCTGAAATCATCAACAACGGCGATGAGATAGAGGAGTATTCGGTCACCTTTGAAGTTGTAAATCCCGATGGTGATGTCGTTTTTGAACGTGAAATAGTGATGGATGAAGGCATTGAAACCGATGAAACTCAGGTAGTTGAATGTGATGAGATCTGGGAAGTTCCCATGGAAATCGGTCATTATATCGTCTGGGTTACGGTGAGTGCCGATGATGATGTCAACGAAGAGAACGACCGTCTCGGGATGGAACAGATAGTCTTCGACCAGGAAGAGAGCCGAGAGATGTGGATCGGGTATGTCGACGAACAACCGGATGAAACTACAAACTGGCAGCCTGGAAACGGCTGGGCAGTGAGATTCGACCACCCCGGCGGTAATATCCCGTTGTGGATCACCGACTTTCGTGTGCACATATCAGGCAATAACATCGATTGTCCTTTTTCGATCCATGTAATAGACCTTGAAGACGCGCTGGATAATGATTTTGAGCCAGGTGATCCCGCATGGGAGGGTAGCGCTCGTGCGGAGGGACAGGCATTCGTTGAAGTTGAACTTGATGAGGACGATTACGTAACGATGCATGACGGTGAGGGATTACTTATTACGTATTACTACGTTCAAGGTGGCGCCTTCCGCAGCGACTCATCTCCGCCAATCGCCGGCACTGCAAGGGAAATGCCAGCAGCGATGATGCAGACCAGAGATAACGAGCCGAACTTTACACATGCTCGCTCAGGCGACTACGTCATCCAGATCCAGATGTCCGGTCCCGATCATGGCGGGATTCTGACCGGCACAGTGATTCGTGCCGACAACGGGAGTCCAATTGAGGATGCCCTTGTGGTAACTTCTCAGGATCATCGTGACAGAACCGATGAGAATGGTTGTTTCGAGTTTCCCTTCGGACCTCACGGTGATTTCACCGTTACGGTATCCAAGCAGGGATACAATACAGCCTTCATCGATGATCTGCATCTGGAGGATGACGAGGAACTCGACCTTGAGATCGCCCTGCTCCATCCTGAATTCGAACCGAGCGAAGACGATTTCATCCAGGAACTCGAACCTGATATGGAGTACTCGATCGGTTTTAATGTGATCAACAGAGGAGATGGTCCTCTCTCATACCTTGTTGAACGTCGATTAGTTGGCGAGGCAAACATCGACCCCTGGGAAATCCGCGACTTGGTCACCACCGAGGAGTCCCTTAATGATGACATGCTTAACGGGGTCGTTTTTGTAAATGGACATTTCTACGTCTCAGGCGGCAACAGTGGTGAGAATATAAGCAAGATATATGTCCTCAATCGCGAAGGTGAACTGGTCAGGGATTTTGACCAGTTCCATGAGTCGCGTTACGGTATGCGAGATCTGACATGGGACGGTGAACTGATCTGGGGCGCCGATGATGGCGTCATATACGGTTTCGACACTGACGGAAATCTCGTTTACACAATCGAAGGACAGGCGATTTCATACCGCAGCCTGACATGGGATCCTGAAGAGTCAGTGTTCTGGTCTGCGGACATCACTTCCGTGATACAGGCAACAAACCTCAACGGTGAGGTTGTTGCTCAGATACAGCGCCCCGGAGGCATAAATTTGTACGGTTTCTCATACTGGGGAGAGGATCCTGACGGTTACAATCTCTATATTTTCTCCCGCGGTGATGAAACACCGGTTGTTGTTTACAAAGTCAACCTTGATAACGGAGATCATCAACTTGTCGCCGAGTTGGCAGATATTGAAGAAGGACGCGCCGGCGGTATATTCATCACCAACGAACTCGACGTCTTCAGTTGGCTGTTCCTCGGGATGGTCCAGACTCCTGATCGTTTGATTACATGGCAGCTTGAGGGACGCCGCGACTGGTTCCAAATAGAGCCCGATGTAGGCGAGATTGCTGCCGATGAACGCCAGGATTTCACCCTGATGCTTGATGCAACCGGACTACCGCCTGAGAACGTATTCCGGGGAGAGATTGCTTTCATTCACAACGCCGATGACGGTGAGACTATATTACCTGTCAGCCTGGAGATCGTCGAAGGTGAGGTTCATACGTTCCGAATACTCAATCTTGAAACCGGCTGGAACACGGTATCACTAAATCTGCAGCCGGATGACGGTGACAACATTATCGATTTGATGGCGCCATTGGTCGAAGAGAATCTTTTGATAATGATGAAAAACGGCGCCGGGCAGTTTTACCGTCCTGAATTCAATTACAACGACATCCCCGGCTGGTTAGTTCACGAAGGTTACCAGATCTTGATGCGCAGAGCGGGTCGACTCAGACTTGATGGCTGGTCGGTGCTGCGCGAAGAACCGATCGAACTGCATGAGGGCTGGAACCTGGTCTCCTATTATCCCCGTGTGGATGTTGAAGCCACGCTGGCATTGTCGGGAATTGTTGGTAACCTTGTCATCGCCAAGGACGGACACGGTAATTTCTATATCCCCGACTGGAACTTCTGCAATATGGGCATGATGCGTGAATTTGAAGGCTACTACATGAATGTCGAGGAGGATGTATGGCTAATATACAGGATCAGGGAAGAGGAAGATGAACAAGCTGCCCTCCGCGAAGCAATGCCTCACTACAGTTCTGTATATGATTCACCCGGCAAACTACCTGTTCACCCGGTAACCGGTGATAATATGAGTCTGCTGGTATTGGCTGAACCCCCCCTACAGAGTAAGGGGGGAACTAAAGGGGGGGTCAACATCGGCATTTATGCCGATGATGCCTTAATCGGTTCTGGCGTACTGCAAAACGGTATGTGCGGTATCGCCGTATGGGGAGACGATCCTTCAACGAGTGTTATCGACGGCGCAGTCGATGCTCAACCACTGGAGATAAAAGTCCTTTCCGATGGCGGGATGTTCAGCGCGGGATACACAGTTCTATCCGGTGAAACCGAATACCGTACTGACATGATAACGGTAATAGAATTTGACGGCTCGGTGGCTGTCCCGGATGAATTTGCCATAACAGCGGCATACCCCAATCCGTTCAATGCGAGCGTCAATGTCACTTACGGGCTGCCGGAGGCGGCTGTAGTCAGTCTGAACGTTTATGATATAACAGGCAGACTCGCAGCGAAACTCGCGGGAGGAAATCGACCGGCAGGTATGCATACGATAACTTTTGACGGTTCTGATCTTTCGAGCGGGATATACCTGATCCAATTAGAAGCCGCGGGGTATATATCGCAACGGAAGGTTGTACTGGTTAAGTAGAAAGGAGAAGGAACAATGCGAAACACAATCCTTTTATTCACAATCATCTGCATTGCATTCTTAGCGGGTGCAAACCTTTTCGCGCAAAACCATGAGAATGTCGAACTGGTCGGGCGAATCTACAATTACTGGGATTCTGCCCTTGAAGTCGCAGTTGACGGAGATCTGGCATACGTTGCTACGGGCGTCTCCGGTCTTCGCATTGTGGATATCTCCAACCCGGAGAACTCCCGCGAGGTCGGCTACTGCGACACGCCGGGATTTGCCCACGACATGGCGGTCAGCGGCGATCTGGCGTTCGTGGCGGACTACTTGGAAGGCTTGCGGGTGATAGACGTCAGCGACCCGGAGACCCCCCGCGAGGTCGGCTACTGCGACACGCCGGGATATGCCCACGGCGTGGCGGTCAGCGGTGACCTGGCGTTCGTGGCGGATTATACGGAAGGCTTACGGGTAATAGACGTCAGCGACCCGGAGAACCCCCGCGAGGTAGGCTTCTGCGACACGCCAGGACGTGCCATTGACGTGGCAGTCAGCGGAGACCTGGCGTTCGTAGCGGATGAATGGGCAGGCTTGCGGGTTCTGGATGTCAGCGACCCGGAGAACCCCCGCGTAATCGGCGGCTACCAGGGGGCGGGACATGCCTGTGGCGTGGCGGTCAGCGGCAACTTGGCATTCGTGGCGGTTGGTCCTAACGGTGGCTTTCGGGTGATAGACGTCAGCGACCCGGAGCACCCCC
>JABMRV010000251.1 GCA_013202285.1 bacterium
ATTACTTGCAGAATCTTTCCTTTAAGCTCCAACTGATCCTTAACTGCCGCAAACCAGCACGCTGTAAAAGGACTAACCCAGTATATATTTGAAGCGTCAATTGTTACCTCATCATCACCACTACTCAGGAGATCATTGTAAATAACGGTCAATTTCTCAGCAGCGCTGAACTTGGAATCCGCAGGTAATTCTATTCGCATAGTTTGTTATTACAATAATCTAACTTACAGCCTCAACAACCTTCCTCGCTCCCTCGCGGAAATCAGCGGCGACTATGAAGTCAAGCGGTGATTCGCGCAGCATTCTCGCTGCTTCCTCCGCATTTGTTCCCGCTAGACGAACAACAACCGGAGTTTTCACATCGAGGTCGCTTAACGCGTCGATGATGCCCTGAGCTACCCTGTCACAGCGAACAATGCCGCCGAAGATGTTAACAAGGACAGCCTTAACATTCGGGTCGCTTACGATGATCCGGAAACCTGCTTTAACAGATTCGGCGCTGGCGCCGCCGCCGACATCGAGGAAATTCGCCGGTTCACCGCCTGCCAGTTTGATGATGTCCATCGTTGACATCGCCAGACCGGCGCCGTTGACCATACAGCCTACATTACCATCTAACTTTATATAGTTCAGATCGAACTTCGATGCTTCAATCTCGGCAGGTTCTTCCTCGTCAAAGTCGCGATATTCGGCGATATCCTTATGCCGGAAAATTGCGTTATCGTCGAAGTTCATCTTGGCGTCGAGCGCCATTACGCTGCCATCAGCAGTAATCACCAGAGGATTGATCTCCGCCAGCGAGGCATCTGTCTCCCTGTAAGCCCGGTAGAGAGCATTCATGAAATGTATTGCTGACTTGATCTGATTACCCTCAAGCTTGAGCGCATAAATCAGTTGTTTTACCTGGAAAGGTTGCAGACCAAGCGCCGGATCCGCAACTGCCTTGAAAATCAATTCCGGCGTCTCAGCGGCAACCTTCTCTATTTCGACGCCTCCTTCAGTTGAAACCATGACAACATCCGTCGCACGTTCTCTATCGAGAACAATACCGGCGTACAGCTCTCTGGCAATATTAACGCCCTGTTCAACCAGCAATCGACGAACAGTGCGACCTTCCGGTCCGGTCTGATGGGTTATTAGAGTCATCCCCAGCATCTTCTCGGCAACCTGACGCACCTCTTCGGGTGAATCAACTATTTTTACTCCACCGCCCTGGCCGCGACCACCGGCGTGTATCTGAGCCTTTACGACAAACTTATTCCCGCCGATACGGCGAGCGACGGCTTACGCTTCCTCAGGAGTGAACGCCGCTCCGCCTTCCGGAACAGCAACTCCGTACTTGCGAAGAATCTCTTTACCCTGGTATTCGTGTATTTTCATAGTTCCTCAATGAATCGTTTGGAAATGATTGCTTTTAATGTAAAGAAACATGGGTAACAAGTAACCCATGTCACCCAATCGTCGTCAAGAATGTCTGCCCCAACAATCGCAGGCAGTGATACCTGCGCTACTCATTCGATGTAGCGAAAAACAAAAAAAGAGAAGACTTGAAACCCGACTTGTGATCCCGTATCAAGTACGGGATGTCGGGCCACCCGTTCTAAACTATGGCAGGATAACAGTTCCTGCATCGCCGCGGATGGCAGCATCGACCTGCTCAACGGCACAGATTATCGACCGTTCCCCACCTTGCTCTACAAATTTGACCGCCGCCTCAACCTTCGGTCCCATGCTTCCCGGTGGAAAATGACCCTGGTCGAGGTATTTCCTTGCCTCATTCAGACGCATCCGACTGATTACCTTCTCTGAGCGTTTCCCGAAATTGATCCTGACAGAGTCGATGTTCGTCAATATTATCAGCTCATCGGCTTCAATCTCATGTGCCAGAATTGCGGCAACCAGGTCCTTGTCCACAAACGCATCGATCCCCTTCAAGCCTATATCAGGATCCCTGTAAACCGGAATACCACCGCCACCACCGGCTATAACGACAACACCTGACTGAACCAGTTCGCGCATGGCAGTTCGATTCACGATTCCGAGAGGTTTCGGCGATCCAACAACACGACGCCACTGATCCTTATCATTGAAGGGTTTCATTATCCACCCCTCTTCCTGCATGTACCGCTTTGCGTCTTCGTGAGAATATATTCTGCCGATATATTTTGTTGGTTCTGAGAGCGCCGGATCGGTTTCATCCACCAGAACTTGGGAGACAAGCGTCACCACACGGCGAATAAGACCTTCTCGTATAAGCCTGTTCTGGAGGGATTGTTCGATCATATAACCTATCGATCCCTGCGTTTCGGCAACAAGGAGTTCGAGTGGTACATTAGGAAGGTCTTTTCCGGCAAGTTCAACACGTCGCAGAGCAATACCCACCTGCGGACCGTTGCCGTGGGTAATGGCAAGGTTGTAACCTCGCTTCAACAGCTCAACGATACCGCCAAGACTGCGGTACGTGTATTCGAACTGCGTGGCAAAATCAGCCTGCTGATCGGGGGGTGAAATTGCGTTTCCCCCGAAGGCTACAACTGCGCGACGCGCGCTTAGTGATGACATGATGGGTTTGGTGTCAAAGTTTTAAAGAAAAGAACTCAGTGCATCGGCAAGATTGGGAAGCCCTATCTCCTGCAAATCATAGGTTACCCGTACGGTTTCCTTCCTAATGTCAATGACACGTCTCAAATCTATTGGTGTAGCAATGATTACAATGTCGGCATCCGATCCTTCGATTGTCTTCGCAAGATCGGACATCTGTTCTTCTCCGTATCCCATCGCGGGAAGGATTGTGCCGATTTCAGGATATAGACGGAACGTTTCCGATATCCTGCCCACAGTGAATGGACGCGGATCAACGAATTCAGCGGCTCCGAATTTTTGCGCTGCAACAATACCTGCACCGTAAGCCATCTCGCCGTGCGTGAGAGTTGGTCCGTCTTCAACTATAAGTACTCTTGCTCCCTCGATAAGTTCAGGTTTATCAACAGAAATTGGTGAAGCTGCGTCTATTATCATTGCTGAAGGATTGACCTTGCGGATATTATCGCGAACTTCGTCTATATCCTCCGGGTCTGCGCTGCCGATCTTGTTAATGACCACAGCATCAGCCATTCTCAGATTGATCTCGCCCGGATAATATGCCAGTTCATGACCGGGTCGTAATGGATCGACCACGGTAATCTGGAAATTGGGTCGATAGAACGAAAGATCGTTATTGCCGCCATCCCAGAGGATTACATCTGCTTCCTCTTCTGCTTCACGAAGAATTGCCTCATAATCAACACCTGCATAGACGATATTTCCGCGCACGATATGAGGCTCGTACTCCTCCATCTCTTCGATGGTGCAATCATGTTTTTTTAAGTCATCAAGCTTTGCAAACCGCTGAACCTTCTGTTGGACGAGGTCTCCATAAGGCATGGGATGGCGAATCACAACCACTCTCTTGCCTGCGCCTGTCAACAGTTCCGCCACACGACGGGTTGTCTGGCTTTTACCGCAACCTGTACGAATGGCAGTAACAGCGATAACCGGCTTGTTCGATTTGATCATCGTCTCGCGCGGTCCGAGAAGCTTGAAATCCGCGCCTGCAGCCATCATGGCGGCAGCTTTGTTCATCAGAGCCTGATAGGAAATATCGCTGTATGAAAAAACCACTTCATCAATATGTTCAGTGGATATAAGCTCAGGCAGATCATCCTCAGTGTAAATCGGAATACCCTCCGGATAATCGGGACCGGCGAGTTCAGGCGGATAACGGCGACCGTCGATATCCGGTATCTGAGCGGCGGTGAAGGCAATTACTCTAACATCGGTTCTGCCGCGATAGACTGTGTTGAAATTATGAAAATCTCTACCGGCAGCCCCTACGATGACGATTCTGGTTGGTTCCATCTAATTATAGTCCTCAAAGTCGAAAAAAAGTGTTTCTTTGCTGAATCCGTCAACTGACGGATAATCTGGTGGATGCCCATCATTCGCAGGCAGGGACACCTGCGCCACCCAAGACAGCAATGCGAAATATCTTAAAACAAAAATATAGCACATCTACGTTGAGCAAACAACCATCCATGTGCGAAATTTAACAAAGACTCCCGATTGCTAATGAGAAAAACCGTCAGGTCACACTGCGACTTTGTCGCAGAAAGACCTGACGGAACAGGTGTTTTCATTATAATCAGACAATCTGGTAAGCGGAAATCCAGATATGTCATTGTTATTATGTGGATTCTGGCTTTCCAGTTTGTCCGAGAATGTCATCTGTCCGCTGGAAGACGCCCTCGTCTTCCAGCCAAGTTGTTGTTATTTC
>JABMRV010000252.1 GCA_013202285.1 bacterium
ATTCCCTTCGGGAATGATCAAAATACTCGAAATATCGCTTATTTGAGCGCTTATGGAGTAATGACCCCTCTTTTTATTCCATCCCCAGCAAATAATAAGGTGGCGGACAGGAATGTGTCGGGATAAAGAAGTGAGCGCAAGTGATCAAGTAAGCAAGTGAGCAAGGAAGAAAGTGAGACCCCCCCTGAGTCCCCCCCTACTGGCGTAGGGAGGGAGGGGAAGTTTGAGACCCCCCCTGCAATAACAGGGGGGGATGTTTTGGATACCCCCTCTAAGTCCCCCCTTACTCTGTAGGGGGGGAGGTTTTGGTTGTTATGATCCTGTGGATCGTCGTCATCGATTGTTACTGGCACGACGTTGTATTGTACGTCTTTCATCACCAGAACGACGATCATACGCTCCCCACGTTGCGCCCTGAGTTTCCCTTCGATCCTCCTGGCGTCTATCTGATTCACGGCGTTTTTTCAAGACGTTTTCCTTTTATTAAATTAGTGGAATTTGTTTTAAGGTTCGCATCTCCCGCATGGATTTAAACCTCGACGAATAGCTTCTGTCTTTGTAACTGCCCGTGCTGTCCGCCGTAAGTAACGGCATCCAAGTTTATGATAATCATGTCCGGAAGCAGTAATGTAAACCACTTCGATTTTACTTTCCGATGATGATTTAAGCCATACGAAGACTACAGTTCCTATTACGAATGAAATAGCTTCCGCAGCTACGAAGTAAAAGATGAAACGGATCATAAACTTAATGGTTTGTAAATTTGGTTTGCTGTTATAAACACTGTCTCATTGTCTCATTGTTGGGGAAGATTGAGACCCCCCCTGAGTCCCCCCCTACAATAGTAGGGAGGGATGTTTTGGATACCCCCACTGAGTCCTCTCCTGCTATTGCAGGGGGGGATGTGGTGTCAATTTCTGCTTCTATGTAAGGCGCGAGTTTTGCCGCTTCTTCAGGTCGCAAAGCAACCGGAATGAAACCCTCCCGCGGTTCGTCACTGACGGTTCCTTCGACCGGATTAACATAGTAACGCCCGATGCTTGGAGGGCGGTGGAACTCCCTGACAACCTCGTGCTCGGTTGCGCTAATCATGAAATCCGCCCAGATCGGAGCTGCACCGGATGCGCCCGTTACTCCAGGTCCACCACGTAATCTCATCTCGCGGTTGTCGTCATATCCCACCCAGACCGCCACCGCAAGATATGGCGTCGCGCCGACAAACCAGGAGTCGCGGAAATCGCTCGATGTGCCGGTCTTTCCCGCTGCAATGCCCTTGAAACCCCGCCGTCGTACAATCGATCCCGTCCCGCCGTCGATGACGCCGGTCATCATGTCGAGAAGCTGATAGACATCCCCCGGTGCAAATCTCGACTCGCCGGCAGCCATGTGCTCCATCAGTATCTTGGCGCCGCGCCCCTCCACGCGGCTGACGAGGTGCGGTTCCAAAGCTACTCCACCGCGGGCAAGCGTGGCATAGACATTCGCCATCTCAAGAACCGTTACCCCCTGCGATCCGAGCGCCAGCGAGAGATGAGGCTTTAGTTCGGTGGTAATTCCGAGGGCTTTTGCAGTTCTGATCGCTCTCTCAGGGGTGATTCGCTCGATCAACTGAGCCGCGATGACGTTGCGGGATTCAGTCAATGCCTGTTTCAGAATCATCCAGCCCTCGTACCGGTGGTCGAAGTTGTGTACTTTCCAGGTGCGTCGCTTGTCAATCCTAAGTTCGGTCAGCGTGTCGTTGACAAGGGTTGCTGGATTGACGTCCCTGTCCGCCAATGCCGAAAGGTAGATTATCGGTTTGAACGACGACCCCGGTTGACGAAAAGATTTCACCGCCCGGTTGTAAGGGCTTGCTGTGTAATCCCGTCCTCCCACGAGAGCCAATATCTGACCACTACCCACGTCGATGGCAACTAACGCTCCTTCGAGGCGAGTCCGATTCTCATCGCTCTGGTCTTTGAGCCGTTTTTCGAGCGCATCGAGACCGGAGGCGAGTTCTCGCTCGGCGATCTTCTGCAGACGAGGGTCGATGCTGGTGATGATCCTGACTCCGCCGTAATTCACCACGTCCGAACCTGCCGCCCGACGCGCCAACTCGAGGGCGTGATCGACGGCAAACGATCCCTTTCCGCTGCGTCTGCTCATGCTCGTCAGCTCAATCGGGATATTCGTTAGGCTGTCTGGAGCGTTCACGGGGATCATACCGAGATGTGCCATTCGCCGGAGTATCACTTTCTGACGTACGCGCGCCCGGTCCATGTGGTAGAACGGGTTGAGTCTCGAAGGCGCATTCGGGAGTCCCGCTAACAGCGCGGACTCGTGGGGCTGCAGGTCGGAGGCATGTCTGCCGAAATATGTCAGCGAGGCTCGCTCGATGCCGTAAGAGTATTGCCCGAAAGGTACGAGGTTGCAGTATGCCTCGAGGATCTCCTCCTTGCTGAAGCGATCTTCGATAGCCATCGCCGCCATCGCTTCGAGCAGTTTTCGTTTCCATGAACGCTCGAAAGAGAAGAAGAGATTCTTCGCCAGTTGCTGGGTGATGGTGCTGCCGCCGGGTGCGTCTCCGAGCCTGACGACGTTCTGGATCAGGGCGCGAAAGGTTGAGATATGGTCGATGCCGCGGTGTTTCCAGAAACGTTTATCCTCGACGGCGAGAATTGCATCGCGAAAGGATGGAGCGATGCGGTCGAGCGAGACGTATTCCCTGCCGCCCGATGTGCTGAGCAGGTCGCCGTTGCGGGCATATATCTCGGTTGTCGGGGACGATGCCAGCAGTTTCAGGTCGTCGGGCAGCCTGGGGATGTCGGAGGCGAGTGACAGAAAAACAGCGAATCCGGTGATAAGAAGCAGGAGGATTGCTCCACAGAGGAGATAGAGTATGAGCTTCAGCCGGTTCATGGGCTCTCCTCCTCAAGTGGAGGTGAATCGTCGTCCAGGGTGAGTGTGTCCGTTGTTTCATCACTGGTGAAGAGGGTGTCGGAATCCTCCCATGCAAGCATCCATTTCAGGCGGGAGAGAGACGAAGAGAGTACTGGGTAAATGGTTACGGAAGATACTCTGTTATCACTGGCTTCAAACCCGATTATGCTGTATTCTGTCGATCCTGCGAATGAGCCAAACCCGACCCGAATAACCGGTGTGGGTAGTTTGAGGAGAATGTCGGGATCGGAAATAATCTCCTCCCTCTCGGATGGCGAGAGTCGCTGGAAGAATGAAAAGAACCGCTCAGCGCTGTATATATTTCCTCTGAACACCGGATCGTCGTATAGTGAACCGGGCTTGGTCTGACCGTGTATTACGGCGGCTTCTGTCAGCGTACCGGGAAAGGTCATATTCGTCATTATCCGGTTGCGGTTATCGACCAGATAGATCGTCGCTCTGTCACCTTTCCGCCAGACCGACGTCCGCACCCAGTTGTCACCCCAGTAGAGATCGACCAGTTGAGATGGTTCGATCAGCGTCTTCCTTATCGTGACAGGAAGGGTGAGATACAACTCGACAAACTTTGCAGGCGAGATGGGAATGCCCTGGTTCTCGGGAATGACGGAAAGCAGTTCGCCGAAACTGGTGACGAGTTCGGCGCGTGCACGCAGTTTATCGGCTTCAACGACCTCCTCGTCCAGCTTTTTTACCGCTTCATGAGTGCGTCTCTGCTCCTCCCACGACCTGCCCCAGGCTTCCCGTCCCCGATTGCGACGGTTGAGATAACCGCCCAATCCCTTCTCGACGAAGTTTGAGGACATCTCCAGAACCGCCAGCAGAATCATCAGGGTCAGGAAACCGAGTGGGATCCAGAGCCTTCTCATGTTAGCCCAGAATCCTCCACTTGGAGACCGGGATTGACTGTATCGGTCAAATGGCGACGTATCAGCCCTCGTCGATATGTGGTTTGAATATCTTCTCTATATCTGCCTTGGGCATCGCACCGACAACCTGCTCGACTTTCTCACCGCCCTTGAACAGCAACAGTGTCGGGATGGATGTCACGCCAAATTTCATGGCGTACTCTTTGTGGTCATCGACGTTCACCTTGCCTACCTTGAGTTTGCCTGCATATTCGGCGGAGATCTCCTCAAGGATCGGCGCAACGAAGCGGCATGGAGCGCACCATGGCGCCCACATGTCAACGAGGAAGGGAATATCTGATTTGAGAACCTTCTCTTCGAAATCAGCGTCTGTTAATTCGATGTAGTCTGACATTGTTGACCTTCTGTTTATTGGTTCTTTGATACGTAAATTTCACAATAAAATGACTGATACGGCGGGGAACGCCGCCGAAATATTCGAACGCCCGAACGTGACCTTCCCAGAAGCTCTCCGTGCATTCACGCTCAAAGCAGATCATAAAAAAAGCATCCGAATAGGGCAGCACCATCAGGAATATCTTCACCTTGCGCTGACCCCGGTCATCAGCACAGATGTTTCAAAATAGTCCACCTGCGCTTCACCGGGACGGTGTATCAGAGGCACGTAGACTTCACGCATTATTCGCTTCAACTCACGAACCGTGTCCTTAACGACTGTGTATTTGCCCTGGTAACCTTCATCGAGCAGTCCGCTCGTAGATGCGCTTAGCGCTGTGTCGCTGCTTCTTCGGTGCGTTCTTAACCGCTTCCTTCAAACCAGCGATCATTCCTGCTTCAGACTTGTATGAATAAATGCTTGTTTATAATCCCGTATCGATAGAAGTGTGGGGGAAGATCGGCTGGCGTTTCTGAAACGACAGTATGTTGGGTTTCTGAATAACACCCGCGTCAATATTAATAGCCTGTCGAATGGTCTCATTTTCCTGCCAGCTCTCACGTCCTGAGACCACATCCGGCAAATGGACAATGAGAGCAGCGGAGATAGATCGCGAAGCACTTTCCCAGAGATAGCTTGGTACATGATCCACCGCGTAGTAATCTGTCATTCCAATCTTTAACATTGGATTCCTAAACGTGGTTGGTTTGGCAAAA
>JABMRV010000253.1 GCA_013202285.1 bacterium
AAGCGCGTCAACCTGACCGATCTCGACTGCCGCGAACAGCGCAAGTCTGGACCGGGTTACAACTGTCAGGCGGCGGTTGACTGCGACAGTCAAGTTATCGTGTGTGCGGAAGTCGTATCCACGCCAGTTGATAACGACCAGCTTCTAGCTTTGATAAACCAGGTCGAGGCTGACACGAACACGGTCGGTCATCCCAAGGAGGTCTTCGCCGATGCGGGTTACGAATCGGCAGCGAACTGTGTTGAACTTGAGAAAAAACCGCATATAGACGCTTATGTGGCGTCGAAGCATCAAGATAAGCAGCGCAATCAACCGCAACCACCCTTTGACAAAGCCGGCTTTCACTTTGAGGCTGACAAGCTTCAGTGCATCTGCCCTCTTGGACATTCGATGAAGTTGAGGCAGCGTCGCGAAGTCGACGGTGTTTTACGTTGGGATTTCATTGGGAGCGAATGCCCATCTTGTCCGTCGAGAAAGCAATGTACAAAGGCGGAACACCGAAGTGTCAGGATTCACAGTACGGATCGGGCTCTGCAACGGATGCGAGACAAGATGGATACCGACGCCGGCAGACGCGCCATGCGCTTCCGAAAAAGTACATCCGAACCTGTTTTCGGTCAATTGAAGGAATGCATCAATTACAACGGTTTCAGCCTTCGCGGTATGGCAAAGGTTCAGGGCGAGTTCACGCTAATGGCGATAGTCCACAACCTGAAGAAAATGCACAAATTCCTGTCAGGCAGAGGATTGAACTGCCGAATTCTGGCTAAAAAGCAGTTTTTGGCTCCGGTTTTTCGGATTTTTAATCAATTTGTGTTAAATCGAACTTTTCGCTTCGCATTCTAAGCAAGAATACTGTAATCTACAAGTGGTTGACTTACTGATGTAAGTTGTTTTCAAAGAACATTCTCGGACAGGCTGTGTCAGCCACTCCCTGTTTTGTATTTGTATTCCGCCAACTACTTTATTATGGTCATCTTCCGCGTTTTTACAAATGGACCCGTTTCCATACGATAGAAATAAACGCCGGAAGAAACAGGCACACCAGATGAACTGCTACTTCTCCAAATGGCTGTATAGTAACCGGCTTTATGACTATCATTAACCAGAGTAGCAACTAATCGCCCTGACACATCGTAAATCATAATCTTTACGTCTGTATCTTCACTAAGACCATACTGAATATGAGTAGTTGAGTTAAATGGGTTTGGATAATTCTGTGCCAAGAAAAACTCCTTGGGAACAGCCGGACTGGTTGAAGTATGGCTATCCTCATTAAGCAGCAGTTCTAACTGATGGAGCTTTGCATCGTATTCTCTAAAGTTACTCACAATCAGGTCAGTAAATGGGACATGTTCCATTTCGTTGAAGGATTGCTGCCTGGGGCGGTCATCGCCCCTCATAAGGAAAAATGCATGAGCCAGTTCCATCGCAGTGTAAATCGAGTCTGCACGATTCTCCTCGTTCCTCAGGCGATTTTCGTATTCTTGTATGGCTTCCTCATACATATCTAAGGTCACGTATGCGCGAGTTGCGAACCGAGAAGCTCGCGCTCGCATTCCTCGATTGGGGCTATTTTCAGCTAAGTCTAAACAAAATCGACGAATCCCAATATCGAAAATGTTTGCCCGCCCGGCACAGTAGTAGAGACCATTTAATGCATTGAGGGAGTTGTAGTTGTTCGGATACTCTTCAATTATTTCCATGAAAGCATCGTACCCTTCCCGATAGTCACCGTTGCGAGCTAACCTTAGCGCGTCAAGTATCGCTTCTTCTACCTCTTGATCCTCGTCAACTCCATCAACATTCGGCTCTTCATCCACATCATCAAAGATCCATCCCTCATCATCAGGATCAAAACGACCAGTATGTAAGAATTCAGGAGGACCAAGATAATTACCATTAAGGTTGTGACCGGGGAATGGAACGGTTCTATCTCTGGCGATGAGACCATCTTCTTCATCCCAGGGCATAATATCATTGTGCCCATTCACCAACCAGATATCGCCATAATATAACTCAAACTCCGGTCCAGGAACGCTGTTTCTTAA
Source organism: bacterium (assembly GCA_013202285.1). Classification (GTDB taxonomy): domain Bacteria; phylum Electryoneota; class AABM5-125-24; order Hatepunaeales; family Hatepunaeaceae; genus JABMRV01. The sequence continues at coordinate 2,052 of JABMRV010000253.1, forward strand.
TACATTACGCTCCTTCAGCCAGGGCCAGGCATCTGATGTCACTTTCACAGCAATTCCGTTACAATCCATCACTGTATTGTATAGATCAACCAAAGCCGCTCCCATCGAATAATGACCATAAGTACTGTTATCCTCAATCGTGCATTCATGAAGATCAATAATGTCTAATCCGCCCATATATGCTTTGATCCCGTACTCGTTGTCGTGACAGTTCGCCTCGATGATGTCACCCCCGGAATCTTCATGACCAACGGTAATGCCATATTTATTGTCGTAGCATTCAGCAACATCAATTGTGAAATCATCACATTCGAATACCGAGATTCCATGAAAGCAATCATGCGCTTTGTTCTCTTCGCAAAGAACATCCGAATTACGAATATAAAGCCCGGTGTACATCCCGGCGAATTCACAATATCTTACGGTATTCCCTTCCCCATTTCCATCAGAATTGCTGATCCAGACGCAGCCCTTTTCATCGTACATAAATGAGCGGAACAGGATGTGATTAGGATTGCTGCCTCCGTCGGCCAAAATTCTCCCCAAGATCTTCAAATCCCAATCGCCCCCCATGAAGATAACCTCCGTCTTGGGTTCGATGGTCAAATTGACTTCATCCTCCACAGTGACATTTCCGGTGATGAAGACCTTTCCTGACCAGGTTTCATCTTCATCTATCAAGCCCGTTACTGAACGAGAGTTCCAATTCATATTAGTGCCCGGGTCACCAACAAACATATAGCTTCCTCGAAAATCATATCGAGTGTCCCCGCCAGGACGTTCAAAGTTCCTTAGATAGCGATTGTTAAATGTTCCCTGCAGGAATTTTCCCGCAATCATTCCATCTCGATTGGGATAGTATCGTCGAATAACATTTGTTACAGCAACACCGTAAGTCGCTTGCCAAGAGGAAATTGAGTGTGGTGCAGCAACAGCCCCAATTGCACCGTGTTCGTTCTTAACTGTAAGGATTTCGATGAGACCGTCCCATTTCCTGGTACTCGTTTCATTGTCAGAATAATCGAACCAACCATTCCCACAAGAAGAAAAAATCATAAGAGGAAGTTGAGTATCGTTTTCTACCTCGGGCATACCAGGATCTCCAACAGGGTGAAAGAATCCGGAACCGAGCCTGTCATTAGGAGATCCATGACCTGAATAGTACATCAGTAAACAGCCGTCGGTTTCTCCTACAGTTTCTAATTGATCGAGAATCTCATCATGAGCCTCTTCGTTTGGATTATCCTCTTCAACTTGTATAAGCTCATCGAAATCTCCTTCAAATGCGTAATGTTCCTCATAAGGATATAAATAAGTAGTATAAAACTCTTCGGGAACAATTGAACTCATGAATTCAAATTGCCAGTTCTTGTATGTATCATAGTATTCCGGCCAAGCATTTTGACCCTCGATATAGAATAAGTTATTACGATATCCAACAGTACCTGTTAGTTCGTAATCAATTATTTTATCAATTACCAAATCAAGTTCATCGTAATTACCAACCGTCAATCGGCCAAATGGAACCTGGCAGAACCAGCTCATATCGGCATCTGGATCATCACCATCGAGCCTGGAGAAATAATAGTCATTATTATTCATATCTCCCCAGGGACATTCTCTTTCATCGATTTCCCCGCGTTCTGCAGTACAAATCATTGGCAAGTCTTGATCCGGTCCCTCAGTGCCTTCTTCATCATCAATCTCACACTCCTGATCGAAATAGGCATCTCCGACGATTAGTACGTACTGAAGCCTGTCATGTCCCGCTCCGTTGTCATACACATTGTCGATATACTGCCACAATCCAGCCCATTCGTCTCTTTCAATGGGCTCATCATTAACGCGAATATCCCCGTGTCTTACAAGTCGTATCTCAATACCGTTCATACCTGATCGGTGATCTGCCCATTCCTCAAGCTTTTCCTTACTTGGAGTGTGGTCGTAAAAAGGATCAGCTACTATCACCAGGTACTGACAATGGATATTCTCATCCCAATGGTCGCCATCCACCCATGACCACTCTCCTTCTTCGTGATCATACCAGGTGTTATCTACTTCGTTCCTGTTAAGGAACATATCCTGCCCCACATCCTCAAAGCCGGGGAGGGGTACTGTTACATCTCCAACACTATTTGTGAATGTAAGTGTTATCCTGAGTTCTTGATATACTACTATCTGTTCAGTGACAGGATCGTTTAAAATGGGTCTGATCGCTATAGCAACAGACGGTTGTTCGCGAAATGATTCAACATCTGAAACGACAGCTACGTTTGCAGGGAAATACCCGGAAGTAGCGTAGGCTAATTCATCCCTGTAGAATTCTTCGTCATAGTAAGATGCTTCTGAGTCCACAACCCAGACGATATCAGGAACCGGATATGCCAAATAGTCGGGATAGTAAAGGGTGTTCAGTGCGGAATAACCTACCTGAATCGCTGAGCACTCCGGTACGCATACTTGTACTATAATCTCAGGCACTTCAGGTTTGCCAAGGTAGTCCGTCATCAGACCGCCGAGTAGTTTCATCCTCTTGTATTCGGTAGTTCCCTCGGTAATATCTGTCTCATACATACCGGGAATTTCGGTAGTGGGCTAATTTGAATCCCCCCTCTCTATCCTCTCAGAACATTCCAAACAAACTAAAAGGAGATTAAGATGAAAGAAGATGTATCGGTATGTATTTTGCGGAAAGTTGCATCCGCCTCTCAAA
>JABMRV010000254.1 GCA_013202285.1 bacterium
GTACAGATATTGGGCTTCGAAACGGGCGTAGAAACTGTTTTTTCTTATCATATCATTAAGATCGTGATATGGATAGTGATCAAAAGCCTGCTTCAACCTGCCAATGCTGCCATCAATTCTTATCCGTTCATGGATATGCTGTTCGGGGAACCTCCCGCGAGTACGGCGAAACAACCTCAACTGCCAGTCGGGATACTGACCGCCATGTTTCAGCCAGCGTCCCAGGATATGATTTCTCCGTGCTATTCTGTACCCATCATGCTTGCCTTCGTTAACAGTAAGTCTTATCTCACCGGCAAGATCATACGGTATAATCTCATCGGCATCGAGCACGAGAATCCATTCGCTACTACAGCGATCAATAGCTATATTCTTGTTAATGTTCAGATTCACTCGGTTGGGTTCAGGATGTACATCAACATTGAAGCGGCTGCAGATCAGAGCCGTATCATCCGTCGAATCGCAGTTGATTACAACGATCTCATCCGCCCAGGACACGCTGCTGAGTGCCTTGTCGATGCACTCTTCCTCGTTATGGGCTATGATTGCCACAGATATTGAACTCATAGAACCGTTTCGTCAGGTTTATATCTCATCCATCCCACCAGCATTCCTACCAACAGAAAGAAACTTATATTAATCATCGGAGAATCGAGAATCGTGTCAAACATACTGAAGATTATAAATCCAGATAAAAGAGCTATCCCGCCTGACGCAACGCGTGGAAAATCAATATCATCTGTTCGCTTTCTCATTTGGATGCATCCGATAAAAAGTTCCACAATCAACCAGAAAAACAATGTTAGTCCGATTATACCGTTCTCCATAAAAAGTTGAATTGCCTGATTGTGCCAATCCCCTACTCCACTGTCCGGCAATCCAGCGCGTATATCAGACGTAATTATTGCATCAAACGATCCAATTCCATGACCAATGATCGGATGCTCCCCGACTTTTGTAACAGCTATGCTCCATAATTCAACTCGACCGCTTGACCAATCAGCGACTGAGAATGATTCGATGACTCTCGTTCGACCATAGGGAACCGCCATCACAATGACAATTCCCCCCACAATCAGAAGCGCAAATAATCCTGGTTTTACTCTGATCGTAAACCATGCGAGAACGATCGCGACTGCCAACCAGCATGCTCTACTGAATGTCAGGAGTAATCCTGCTGTTAGAATTAATAAACCAGTCAAGCGTAGTTTAATGTTATAGATTTTATCAGAATATAACAGACAAACACCGAAATAAAGTATTGTTAATGTCAGATATTTAGCCAGGGTCGCATATTGACCGAATACAACGCCATCGGAACGTACCATAGGCGAGTTAAGCGGTGGTCCTATGCGCGCTTCCATTCCCATGATATATTTACCAACACAAATAATCGAAGCTACTACGGCTGCCCGGAACCATACGGTTTCAAACAACTTAATATGCTTCCTGTCCATAAAGCTGTGCCAGTCCGACATAACAAAGAACACCATTGCCAGCGCTGGGAATTGAAGATCATTAAATCCGGTATCGCGTTCAGAGCTGTAAATCACACTGAACATTCTGAAAAGCATCAACAATAAAAACGCAATTCCAATACGTCTTACATTTGGTATCTCACATTTGCATATAAGTTTAAATCCGTGCCATACGCCAAATAATATTGCCAGTCCCGCCAGAACCTGAATAAGGAAAAGAGAATATACCTGAATGCCTGCAAGGATGATTACTATCCACTTCAGTAATCGTCGCCGGATGTTATTATTGTTCAAGATTTGATCCGAACTTCAGCAACATAACAAATCTATCCGCAACCTCAGTGATCTTCGACGGTTCGTACTTCTCCTCGCGCAGGTCCACACCTTGGAATTCATCACTTCCAGGTGGAGTCCATAATTCCGGAGCATCGCTGCCGGTAAAAAGGCTAAGCTTTGGAATGTTCATCGCAACTGCGATATGTGCCAGACCGTTATCCACGCTCAACATTGCCTGACACCGTTTTATCATCGCTGCTGCAACGCCTATATCTGAGGCTCCCGCCCAGCGGATATCGACATCCGGATTATCCTCAAGCTCAGACAGAAACCGGCGTTCATTCTCAGTTGCAAACAGAAGCCAGATGACCGGTTTTTGCATTGATACTTGTTTCATCACCTTTAGCCAGGCGGGATTAGCCCATCTCCTCCACTCTCGCTTTGACCATGGCGCCAGAGCACAGACAATCGAAGGTTCGCTGAAATTTAATGCGCTCCATAACTCAGCGGCAACTGCATCATCGTCATCAGAATAATAGAGATCGAGTTTCAAGTCATCAGGCTTAACTCCAAGCATGCTAACAAGATCGAACTTGGTCAGCGGATTATATACGGGATCAGTCCGTCTTTGAACGGGATGAGTATAAGCCCAACTCCGCCAGCGAAGCCGGTATCCGATCCGCAACTTTGAATTAATAAGCCTGCTCAGTAATGCCGAACCTGGGGTACTGAGGAAATCTACCGACAAAACATACTTTTCATGTCTTAACCTGCGCAGCAATAGGATATATTTTCCGAATCCCGAACCTCGCGGTGGTGAAATATGAATTTTTCGGACATGCGGATTATTCTTCAATACCTGTGCAGGCAGTGCTTCCACCAGGACATCGATTTTCACCGCAGGATATACTTCCTTGAAAGTGCGTATCAGCGGCGTCAACAGCAGCGTATCCCCCATGGCACGGAGTTGAATCAGAAGGATGCTATCACCATTGTTGAGCTTGATTTCGGTTTCAGCGAACATCAAATCCTATTGCTATATTCGACTAAAATTGCAAACTCTAATCATCAAAACTGTATTTTTCCACAATCGGTTCAGAATCATTATCGCGGTCATTAGCGCTCATAAATAATCGAGCGTAGATATAACCGGCTGACATCGACCATATATGCAGCATTCGCAACGGCATGAACGCCGGTTTAATTCTATGTTCTCGCAACTCATCCCAATCAAGAATCAGGCAGAGAACTGAAAATATCGTTTTTGTAATCATATAAAACATGCTGCGAGGTTTGGTCTCTGTCCGCCAATTATCCTCTTTGAACAAAACAGCGCCTTGTGCTACTCCTTTGCCATACCAAAACGCACGGCACATCATTGACGACAGACTTTTCGGCGGGGGATGATAGACGCCGGCTCCTGCCGCTACAACTACTCGTCCTCCAGCTCGACGCAGTCTGTCCCGTAGTTCGGAATCCACGGTAGCTATCAAGCGTTCATTAAAACCACCAACCTGATTGAAATGTGTTCGCTCAATTGCACAACACAATGTAAATGCATAAACGCTATCTACTGTTTTTTCTTTAATTTCTACAACATTCTGTGGAAGTTGTCGAGCATACATGCGCTGAAACCTCGAGGCGCTTTCGGGCAGTTGAATCGCCGCTCCGCTGAGCCAAATGCTTTCATCCTCAATCAACGCCATTACTACATTTTTCAACACCATTTCATCACATGGCTCACCGTCATCATCCAGGAAAATCAGCAGATCGGCATCAGATACATTCACACCGAGATTGCGGCCGGTTGCAGAATTTGAAGCGCCTCTGACGATAATAAGTTCATCCGGCAGCCATTTCTGACCTCTCCAGCGTGACAAAAGCGTTTTCGCCGTTACGCCGTCAGCACCGCCTCTTGTTGGAATAATTAATGCTGAGGATGCTTGATATAAATTCTCACTTCTCATTGCTTTCAATCTTATAAATCTCGCTCATTCTATCTTTTTAGTTCTTCTGTTAATCAGTTAGAGCCTCCCCCCCATTCGCAGGCAGGAATGCCCACACCGACAATCGGTTAAATTAAAGGTATTAATTACCCTAATCCAGCGTTAACAAAGCAAGTTATTAAAAGAGCAGACAAACTCTAAACGGGGAGGGTGGACATTCTTGTCCGCCTTTGTTGATCTGCTGTTTTGATTAGGGAGGGTGAAGCGAAGGAAATGTTTTTTGTTCGGTCACGATGATATTGTTAAGAAGTGCAATTTATACTGAATTCGACAAGAATTCGGAATGTCATTTTATTATGTGGATTCCGGCTTACAATGTGTCTGAGAATACCAAATTCCCGCTGGCAGACGCCCACGTCTGCCAGTTAAGTTATTGTTTTTCCGTCATCCCGACGCTTCGGGATGACGGCGGGCAAAAATCCACTCTCGGACATTCTGTTTCGTCGGAACGACGAATAAAAGAGTTCTTGACAGTGACTATTTAATGTCTGTTGAGATGTCAGTTTCGGTCAACTCTCTCAACAATTTGATATTCTTCACGTACTCATCCGCCATTCCCGGTGTTTCCAGCAGTCCGGGGATGTCGCCAAAGCGAGGATCGTTCAGAAAGAACCTGAAAGCATCCGAACCGATTTTCCCCTCGCCGATATGTTCATGACGATCTACCCTTGATGCAAAATCCTTCTTGGAGTCATTCAGATGAAACGCTAACAACCTGTTCAATCCGATGATTTCGTCAAACTCGGACATGACCTTACGGTAAGAATCAACCGTGCGAATATCATATCCGGCGGTGAAAATGTGGCAGGTATCGAGACATACTCCTGTCCTCTCCTCGCAGTCGATGAGCCGGATCAGTTCAGCCAACTGTTCAAAACGATATCCAAGGTTGTTGCCCTGACCCGCTGTTGTCTCCAGTAAAACCCTGACTTTGCCGTTATTATTCCGATCTAACAACATACGCAGCGATTCGGCAATCTTCCTTAGACCGGCTTCTTCACCAGCACCGAGATGCGATCCCGGGTGCATCACCAGGTACGGTATCTGCAACCGGTCGGCGCGTATCATCTCATCGAGGAAAGCCTCGCGCGATCTGTTGAGCTTCTCTTCGTCCGTGGCGCAGAGGTTTATCAGGTAAGCATCATGGGAAATCGTCCACTCAATTCCGCATTCCTCGCAGTTCTTCAGATATTGATCGATCTCATCCGCTTCGGTCGGATTCTGTTTCCAGCGGTTCTGGTTCTTGGTGAATATCTGAAAGGCTGTTATGCCGAGCTTCCTGGCGTTCAGCGGTGCGTTTGATACACCACCGGAAGTCGATACATGCGCTCCAAGGATCATTGTTCACACAGTTCTGTTCAAACCGATTGCAGAGGCAATCTCACCGATAATCTCACACCCCTTCCTCTCGACGGCTGTGCCGACGATAATCGCCCGGGCTCCCGCTCGTGAAGCGGTAAGCGCATCCTCAGCGGACGTGATCCCTCCTCCGACAATTACCGGTATGGAAATCGATTCTTTTACCGCACTGATTATCTCAGGTGGAACAGGAAACATGGCGCCGCTGCCTGCTTCGAGATAGACAACGCTCATGCCTAACAGTTCAGCAGCCAGCGCATGAGCAACAGCAATCTCCGGCTTATCACGCGGAATCGGTCGTGTATCCGAGATATATTCAGCAGAGGTGACTCTTCCGGATTCGATCAACAGGTAGGCAGTTGAAATTGCAGTCAAATCAAAGTTTTTGATTATCGGAGCCGAATGAACCTGTTCACCGATCAGGTATTGCGGGTTTCGACCGGAGAGCAGAGACATGAACAGTATGCCATCGGCATACCTGGAGATCTGTCGGCTGCTGCCGGGAAACAGAACGACTGGTAGATGAGTCAACTCCTTGATGTCCTGAATAATCCGATCAAGAGTATCGCTGACCAACATGCTCCCACCCACCAGGATGGTCGATACTCCTTCTTTTTCAGAAGCTTTGACAACCTCTGCAAGCCTGTCTCCCGATATGCTGTCAGGGTCGATCAACACCCAGAGTTGAGTAACTCCTCCGGCAGGGAATAAGTGTTCATAGAGATTCAATTCTCCCCCAATGCTTTCTTTACAATTTCCGTGAAACCTTCTACGGCAAGCGGCAGCCTGTCAGGATACTTAGTGCCTGCGGTAGCCATGTGCGGGCGACCGCCGCCGCCACCACCTGCAAGCCTGGCTGCTTTACTGACCAGATCACCGGCTTTCAGCTTACCGTCTTTGACAACTGCATCACCGACGACACAACATAATTGACCTGCGCCTTTCGATACGGGGCTTGCGAGTAATGCAACTGCTCTATTATCCCGAGCGCGTATCTGATCGCCGATCAGTTTCATACGGTCGATGCTAACTTCGTCGAAAAGCCTTGAAACAACCTGAACTCCATTCACTTGCGAAGCCTCTGATAACATCTCAACAGCAATACCCTTCGCCCATCCTTCCAGAAGCTTCTCGTTTTCCTTTTCAAGATTGTGTTTCTCTTCCAAAGTCTTCGAGAGCTTCTCTACCGGATCGCTGCCATGAGAACCGAGCAGATCGGCAATATCTTCAAGGCTGTGCTTCTCTGACAAAGCCAGACGAACAGCCGTTTCGCCGGTAACTGCTTCGATTCGCCTCACTCCCGCCGATACCGCGCTCTCCGAAACTATGCGGAACAGACCCAATTGTCCGGTACGCTCTACGTGAGTTCCACCGCAGAGTTCGCGTGAGTAGGGATGCTCATCTGAACCGATATGAACTACACGCACCTCCTCCCCATATTTCTCACCAAAGAGCGCAGTGATGCCGCTATCAAGCGCCTCCTGAAACGGTTTGACATACCACTTGACAGGATAATCCTCTCGAATCGCTCGATTGACGTTGAGTTCGATCTCTTCAATCAATTCAGGCGTCAGCTTCTCAAAATGCGTAAAGTCAAATCGCAGTCTGTCCGGCGCTACCAGCGATCCAGCCTGATTGGCATGCATACCGACGTGCTTTCTCAACGCCGTATGCAGCAGATGAGTGGCGGTGTGGTTGTATTGGATGGGCAGCCTGTAATTCCAGTCGATAGCAACCTTTATGGATAATCCCGGTTCCGGGACTGCTCCTTCCTTAAGATGACAATGGTGGGTGATAATATCTCCATTCCTGGTGACATCAACAACCTCCATTTCACCATCTGACCATCTAATCCAGCCCTTGTCTGCCACCTGACCACCGGCTTCAGCATAGAAGGGCGTCTTATCAAGAATTACTTCGATAGATTGCCCATGCTTCTCGACAGCGAGGATTTCTGTATCGACATCCCGATGAGTATAACCGATAAATTCACTCTTCAATCCCATACCAAACTCAGCGGATGAACCCTCGAATTTGCTCTCACCGCGAGCCCTGATCCTCTGCTCTTTCATAAGTTGTTCAAACCTGTCACCGTCAACCGTCAAGTTGCGTTCACGAGCCATCAACTCGGTCAAGTCAAGCGGAAATCCATAAGTATCATAGAGTTTGAAGGCATCTTCACCGGAAATTACCGATTTTTTCTCTTTGCCGATTCGTTCGATCACGCCGCCGAAAAGTTCCAGTCCGCGCCCCAGGGTTCTGGCAAAGCTCTCCTCTTCCGCCCTGATTACACCGACGATATGATCGTTTCTCTCTCTGAGTTCAGGATATGCCTCACCCATCACCTCCACTAACGGATCCACGAGTTTAAAGAGAAACGGCGTCTCAAGCCCTATCTCGCGCCCGTAGCGAGCCGCACGACGGAGGATGCGGCGCAGCACATAACCGCGTCCCTCATTGGATGGCAGAATCCCGTCTGCCAGTGAGAAGGCAAGCATGCGCACGTGATCGACTGCCACACGGTGCGGGATGCCGCTGTCGCCGGCGGAATAATCGACTCCCGAGATATTGACGAGTTCTGTCAGAAGCGGTTTGAACAGCTCGGTTTCGTAATTTGAATCAACGCCTTCCAGTACCCTGAGGAACCGTTCGAGACCCGCGCCTGTATCGACATGACGCCTCGGCAGGGGATGCAGATCACCTTTCCGGTCGCGCATATACTGGATAAAGACAAGGTTCCATAGTTCGACAATTCTTCCGCAATCCCCGTTTACTTCGCACTTATGACCCTTTACATCTTTCTTGAGACAGAACTTGGCGCCAAGGTCATAATGAATCTCACTGCACGGTCCACACGGACCGGTTTCACCCATCTCCCAGAAGTTATCCTTACGACCATGCAGCGTTATGCGATCCGGAGAAATTCCGGTCTGCAACCAGGCATCGCGTGCTTCATCATCCGGTTGAACCTCGTCATTCCCCTTGAAAACGGTGGCATACAAGCGATCAATATCTATTTTCCATACCTCAGTAATTAATTCCCACGCCCACTTGATAGCCTCGCTCTTGTAATAATCCCCGAACGACCAGTTACCGAGCATCTCGAAGAACGTGTGATGACTGGGTGATGGACCGACTTCCTCGAGGTCATTATGCTTGCCGGAAACGCGTATGCACTTCTGAGAATTGACCGCTCTTGAATAAGGTCGGCTGCCCTGCTCCAGGAAGACGTCCTTGAACTGATTCATACCGGCATTGGTGAACAGCAATGTTGGATCATCCGCAGGTAATACAGGCGCAGAGGGTATTACCGTATGTTCCTTCTCCCTGAAGAAATCTATAAACTGATTGCGTATTTCTGCTGATTTGTTCATCTATTACTTTAAGTATTTTTGCAGGCTTCGATGATCTCTTTAAAGATCCGATTATCATCGTCTTTCGATATCCGGCATCCTCCTGCACCTACATGCCCTCCGCCTCCGTATCGAGAGAGCAACTCACCCACGTTGACATCGGAGGTCTTATTAAAAATGCTCCTTCCGACGGAAATCGCTGACTCGTTCTTCTTGTGCGGGCTGTCCATTATCCTGACCCAGATATCGCATTCAGGAAACAGCGAATAGGCCAGGAAGCGATTGCCAAGCTCACCGTTCCAGCGCTTGCGGAAATCTGTCACCAGGACATTATCATCGAGATCTGAATAAAGACCGAGAACCTCTCCATATTCGGCATTTACTTCCTGATAATTATCACAGCGTTTTATCACTTCTTCGTCGGCTAAAGTATCCCTGAGGTCGTTAGCTTTCAAAAGTTCCACAAGTTTAAGCCAGTATGGTTCATCTTCCATGATCCTGCCATCAATTGTCATGGAAATCAGAATGTATCCCTTGGGATCGCGAATCTCCTCTGCTGTAAGCGATGCGGAGTCGATTCGATCCGTGATTGAAACCAGCTCTTCAAACTCCTTCAGGTCTCCATTGGCATAATACTCGTAGATAACCCTCGCCGCTGAAGGAGCAACCCACCAAGAACCCTTAAAATCCTCAACTGTTTCGTTGGAGAGATGATGATCAAACCACATCGCACAACCGGAACGATGTGGCAGATTGGCGATTATATCGTCCGACGTGATCTCCAACTCGCCCTGCTGAAAAGGACCAGGTTCTATAAACTGAAACCTGTCAATATCCTCCACCAGACTGAGCAATGCTGCTGAAACCAGACCGTCAAGATCAGCCCTTGTAGTTACCCTGAAAATGATAACCTCCCCGAGAGTGGAAACCGCTCCCGTAAATACAATATATGATCCCCTGCTTTAATTCTCTGCAGCGAATATTCATAGGCTATGCAAGGTATTATTTGGTGCTTGTTGACAAAGTCATTTATTTCGCGAGAATAGTAATGAATTGTCATTCCTGTGCAGGCAGGAATCCATGAAATAACAATAACTTGTCTGGATTCCCGCCTGCGCGGGAAAGACAGTATATTCAGGAATGACAGTTTATTACTATACCCGTACAATCAAAGAGGTTTCTAACATCAAAGGCGGACTTGCCAGTCCGCCCTGTTATATATTGTTACGAACATCCTCATGTTTGATTTGCTTCATTACATCTGTGCGTAAACCGGACCGCCGCCACCCTCAGGCGGCACCCAGGAAATATTACCGTATGGGTCGGCAATATCACAGGTCTTGCAATGCACACAATTAGAGGCGTTGATCTGTAACCGTTTCTGACCGGTTTCCTCATCCTCGACCATTTCATATACAGAAGCCGGACAGAAATTCACACAGGGATTGCCATACTCTTCCGTACAGCGATCCGTGCATATACTCGTATCCTCCACATGCAGATGCGACGGTTGATTCTCCTCATGACGGGTTCCGGATGCATATACGTCAGTCAGCTTATCGTAGGTGAGTTCATTGTCAAACTTCCGTTCGATGGGAAGCTTAGATGTGGGCATCTCGGTCAGTTTCTGCATACTCAGATGATCTTCCTGAGCGGTAAGACGCGCTGAGAAACCTCTACCGCCGCTCATCATCTGCGCGCCGGTATTTATAAGACCCACAATCAAACCCTTCTCAAATCCCTGGTGGAAATTGCGAACCTGCCACAACTCGGTAAAAGCCCAACTCTTGCGGAAACGGCTGTCATATCCCGACAGAACCTTGGTTGAATAGTCTTCCCTGTTAAGCGCATCAAACGCAGTCTCAGCGGCTAACATCCCTGCCTTAGTAGCAAGGTGGATTCCCTTGAGTCGCATGCTGTTCAGGAAACCGGCACATTCGCCTGCCAACAGCAACCCATCATGATACAACTGTGGCATGGCGAAGAAACCTCCCTCACCGACAGTCTTCGCACCGTAACGTATCATCTTGCCATTCTTGAGAAGGGAACTGATCCATGGATGCCGTTTGAAATCCTGGAATGCGCCATGCGGATCGAAACGTGGATCGCAATAGTTCAACGCCGATGCAAGACCAATTGAGAGAAGTTCATCCGTCATGCCATAGATCCATGAGCCGCCGTATTGCGATGTACCCAGAGGATAACCGAGAGTATGATATACGGTTCCTGCCTCGATTCTACCGGCTGGAATCTCCCAGAGTTCCTTGACGCCGGTAAGGTAATTCTGCGGGTTTCTTCCATCATCCAAGTTCAGTTCCCGTACGGTTTCCTTAGTCAGCGATCCACGCGGACCCTCTGCCAGTATGGTCACTTTGGCACGAAGCTCCATTCCGGGTTCGAAATTGCTCTTCTGTTTACCATCCTTGTCCAGACCTTTATCATCAGTAATTATACCCTTAAAACAACCGTCTTCGATTATCGGTGAACTGCCCGCCATTCCGGTAAACGGTTCGGCACCGATTTCCTCGGCAACTTTGCCGAGCCATTTCACAAACTGATTGAGTGAGACAAAATAACAGCCATGATGGCTCATCGATGGCGGCGTGTATGGTATCCTGAACCTACCGTTCTCACTCAGGAAAAAGAGACCCTCTTTCTTAATCTCAGTAGTTATCGGTGCATTGCGCTCATGCCAGTCGGGTATTAGTTCATCGAGTCCCTTAGGATCCAGCACAGCGCCGGAAAGCATGTGGTCGCCGAGTTCAGCGCTCTTCTCAATAATCATCAGAGTGAACTCGTCAGATGTTGCAGCGCCTTTGAGTTCACCCTTCTCGCGGGATGATTCTATCAGGTTTGTGAGATGTATCGCTGCAGCCAGACCTGCCGGACCGGCTCCGACGATTAATACATCAACATCCATCGATTCACGTTCTATATCCACGATTATTCCTGTTTTGGTTACCGCCAGATTACGTCCGTCAACTGACGGATTTGAAACCGGGCTACGAACCAACCTCGGTCTCGTCTTTCTGAGATCCATCGAACGTCTTTATACGCCCGGCAAGTATATCCTGCAGTTTCGGTTTTATCCTGCTACGCTCTCTCGCCGAGATTCTATCGATAAAAAGTATCCCCATCAGGTGGTCGTATTCGTGCTGAACAACCCTGGCTGGAAAATCGTCAAGAACCTTCACAACCTCCTCCCCATCCAGATTCTGATAGCTGATTTCAACCTGATCAATACGTTCAACTCTGGCAGAAATCTCAGGAAAGCTCAGGCAACCCTCTTCTCCCATAGCGGTTTTTTCAGCGGCTTTCTTTAGAACCGGATTAATATAAACCTCGACATCCTCGATTTCTTCGCCATCTGCATCATCAAGCATGGACCAGTCCACGATGAACAACATCCTGGAAACTCCAACCTGTGGAGCTGCCAAGCCGAGCCCATTAGCTGCATGCAGCGTTTCAAGCATATCATCGATTAGACGAACAGTATCTTTGTCGATGTTCTCTATCCTTGCGGATTGTTTGCGCAGGATGGGATCACCATACGGTATTATTTTCTGTACAGCCAGTTCAGCTCTCCTCTACCGCTTCGACTTTATCTTCTTCTTCAGCGATCCATTTTTCCCAGGGACGATCCTTCGTCTGTCCGAGTAGGAACTCCTTGGTGAAGAGAATATCCCTGGTATAGCCGGTAATTTCCGGTTCAATCAGATCCATGCGAATGGCATCGACCGGACAGGCTTCAACGCAGTATCCACAGAAGCAGCACCTGAGAACATCGATTGTGAACTGTTCGGGGAACTTCTCAATTGACGGATCCGGTGACTCACCGGGAACGATATGAATACAATCACAGGGGCAGATCGTCTCGCAGAGCATACATGCAGTGCAACGCATTGCGCCGTTCTGTTTCACCGTAAGCCTATGCCTGCCGCGCCAGCGATGATGGATGGGACGTTTCTCTTCAGGGTACTGGTATGTAACGGCAGGTCTTATTTTTGTCTTGACGCCGAACATGCGCAACGTATGCCGCCACATATTAACAACAAAATGCCGGTTCGTTATCCAGAGTCCACGTAGAACCTCTGCCCAGTAGATATCCTCCTTAAGACCGGGATCGAAGGTTATGTTTGTTACTTTTTTTTGCATTAATCTATTTATTTCTCAATATCAATGGGTGGGGTAATTTGAAACCCGCCCTCCAAGAACATTTGAGGTTGTTTATATTTGATTGTGAAGCCATGTAAACATTTCCTAACTATATCTATCTATGTCAAAACAACCAACCTTTTCGTGAAAGATAACCCTCTAAATTTGTGCATTCAATTCCAAAATGACGACATACATTAGGTATTTTCGAAGCATTAGGTTTTTCAATCTCTTCAGTAACAACGCATCCTTCTACTACATACGCACTCGCAATTACAAACGGATCCGCTACTGGCCTACCACTGTACTGTTGCTTTGTTCCAATAAGTGCTTGAAAATGCTTTATTTGGAATATCTCATTTATAAATTTAGTCTGGGCTTCATCCGGGATAGTAAATATCTGCTTATTTTGTTTAATCCAACTCCATAACCAATTATATCTTTTCGTATTGAACTTGGCATCGAGCTCGTTGATAGCCTCTCTAACAGACACTACATTACCATCTTGAATATCTGTATTGAAATATTCCCAAAACGATTTAAATGTGTCAAAGTAGAAATCTTTCAATACGAATATACTACTTGTATCAAACACATAGATCATATATTATAACCTCGCTTCAAAACAAGTTCCTCAATTCCGGGAATACTTTTTGTCTTTATTCTAAGATGTTCAGCAACCTGTTCAGTTGATATTCCACCTTCATAATACTTTTTGAAAACAAGTTGCAAAAAAGTATTACTCATATATGATGTTTGTATTATATAATAATCTGGTCCACTCTTTTGCTTCTTTTTTACCTTAATTGACTGCTCAACTTCTTGATATCGTTTCGATAAGTAGCTATCGCGTAATTTCCTGTTAATATAGTTCAATTCATGCATTCTTCTTATTATTACTTCTGCACTCACTTTGAAAATATCACCAAGCTCAAGTGCAAAATCATATGTTGGCTTTTCTGACTGAAGTTCAACATTGAATTCATCTTCTGGTACAAGAAACTCCACAGCAAACTCGTCACAATACCTTTCTAATACTTTTGGATGACCTTGCAATTTTGCAATATAACTATTGGTTCTGGTTGTAATTCCACCCGTCCTTAATAGAACATGGGCTAATTCATGGAAAAGCGTAAATATTTGTTTAGTCTTGGTTGTTCCACTATTTAAATAAATTATTGGAAATATCTTATCATATACGCAAAATCCACAAAAATCTTTATCCTTGAAGCTATTCTTATTTATGAACACTCCAC
>JABMRV010000255.1 GCA_013202285.1 bacterium
GAGAGTTCTTTGAATTATTCACTCTAATGGTCGTCATTCTGGCGGAAGCCAGAATCCAGGAACGCTCGTAATATCATCAACTTCTCTGGATCCCAGCTTACGCTGGGAAGATGAAGAAGTCCAAAATATAGAATACTTCAAAGAACTCAGGATTATCGGCGCTCCCCATTTAATGTTTCACTGAATTACCTCCGGATTAAGATATAAACTGACCTGATTAATTATAATACGAATAAAAGGTATTGATAAATATCTTTAACAGCTTGACTACAATGGGTTATAGTATTATATTTGTGATTTATGAAAATTCGCATCGAAAGCCTCAAGGATGGTGCAAATCGTTGGACGGAAACGATTGAACCGCTGGAATTAGATCTTGATATTTCTACTTACAGCCAACCGGTAAACTTGGAACTTGAAGCCGATAAACGATCCGGTAAGATCCCGGTATCTGTCCATGTATCCACTCAAGGCAAGTATATCTGTGACCGCTGCGGTGAGGAATTTAAAAGAGAAATCGGTGGGGATTGCAGGATAATCTTCATACAGCGTGATAACACTTTTCCTGGCGAGGTGGAAGGGGATGACTTGAGATCCTTTCTTTCCGGTCAACCAGAACTGGATATCACCTTTGATGTGCGCGATGCACTCCTGCTGTCCGTCCCTCTGAAACTCGTGTGTACTGATGATTGCAGGGGACTGTGTGCCGGATGCGGAGTAAATCTGAACAGCGAGGCTTGCAGGTGCGAAAAACAGGCGGATTTGTAGAGCCGTCAACATTATATTAACTGTATTAAAACTCCCGGATCGAAAAAAACTACTGAGGATACAATGGCAATTGCTAAAAAAAATACTTCCAGGTCGAAGCGTGACATGCGCCGCAGCCACCACAAGCTCACATCACCCAATCTGATGGAATGTCCGAACTGCCACCAGGTTAAGCTGATGCACACGACCTGTCCAAGCTGCGGTTTTTACAAGGGCAGACAGGTTATCCGTCCACGCAAAGCTTGATAAACAATCACTAACGGTTAACATCAGTAAAATATCTTGTGTATAATACGCAGATAGCTTGAAAATTGCACTCGACGCCTTTGGCGGGGATAACGCACCTCAAGCAATAATCGAAGGTGCTATCAATGCGGTGAACGAAGAACCGCCCCCGGAAATTGACAAATTGAACATTACCCTGGTCGGCAACAGACTGGAGATCGAGAAACATCTCAAGGAGAAATTGCCGGACAGCATTAACGTTCTTGATATTCCGCTAAAGACCGACAGCAATGACCAAGATCCTCACGCTGACGGTGATGATAAGGATTCCGCCATTCGCACCGCTCTCAGACTTCACAAGGCTGGGAAATTTGATGCGGTAGTTTCAGCCGGAAATACCGGCGCACAGGTCATTGCTTCATTGATGGAACTGGAGAAAATCCCCGGAATAACCCGACCTGCTGTTGGGTCATTCCTGCCGACAGCCGGTGGACAGTGTTTTCTGCTTGATGTTGGCGCCAGTCTTGTCGCCAGTCCTCATCACCTTGTCCAATTTGCAACAATGGGACATGTTTATGTGCATCAGATGCTGGGGATTAACGAACCGCGCATAGGCGTACTCAATACCGGCAAGGAGGACTCAATCGGTGAACGCAATGCTGTTGAAGCTCATGCACTTCTCGCAGAAAGTGGATTCAATTTCACCGGATTTGTCGAAGGTCGCGACCTTCCTCTGGGAGTTGCCGACGTTGTTGTCACAAACGGCTTTGTCGGAAATGTTCTGCTGAAATTCATGGAAGGATTTCCAGCGCTTCTAAGGAAGTTGAGTTCAACGGAATCGATTGATTCTCTTAAATCAATCCTGAAGGAACTCGATTATCAGCAATTTGGCGGCGAACCGTTGCTCGGCGTCAGGGGAATATCCATAATATGTCATGGATCTTCATCAGCACAGTCCATCACTGCCAGCATCTTGCGGGCAGCGCGTATGAGTAAGCTGAAGATCTACGAGAAACTTGACACCTTTCTGGCTCATAAATTTGACAGCTACTTCAGCCGAGTCAAATATTTACGTTCTTTCCGTCGAACATTCAGACTTCCGGGCAGATTCGCCCGTGGCGATTCGACGAAAACATAGAAAAACAGAAGAAACTACATCAAACATAAACAGGAGGACAAGATGTCCCACGAAGATAGAGTTCGTGAGATTATAATCGAGCAATTAGGCGTTGACGCAAGCGCTGTAACACCTGAGGCGTCATTCATCGATGACCTTGGCGCCGACTCACTCGATACAGTTGAACTGGTGATGGCTTTCGAGGAAGAATTCGGTATCGAGATACCCGATGAAGAAGCCGAGAATCTGACATCTGTCGGAAGGGCAATCGAATACCTCAATTCTAAGCTATCCGAGAAGGGATAGGTTTAAGGACGTGTCTCGCTCTCCAATCGTTCCGCGTCGTGTGGTTATCACCGGCATTGGTGTAATCACCCCCATAGGCAATTCGAAAGAGGCTTTCTGGGATAGTCTCGTGAATGGCAGAGGAGGAGTTTCTACCATAACCAGAATGGATTCGAGCGATTATACCTGTCATATTGCCGCTGAAGTCAAGGATTTCGATCCCAGCCGTTATTTGGAAAGCAAGGAAATCCGGCACATGGATCTGTTCTGCCAGTATTCTATGGCTGCCGGAATCGATGCAGTTGAGGATTCAAAGATCAATTTCAATCGATGTAATCGCGACCGTATCGGCGTCATAGTCGGTTCCGGTATTGGCGGCATGGATATATTTGCCAAGCAGGTATTGACCATCGACAAACGAGGTCCGCGCCGCGTAAATCCGTTTTTCATCCCCATGATGATCTCTGACATTGCAGCAGGACACCTTTCCATACGTTATGACCTGCGAGGTCCCAACTATGCCACAACATCCGCGTGTGCAACATCTGGTCATGCCATTGGCTGCGCTCTTAAGGCGATCCGATACGGTGATGCCGACGTAATTGTGTCGGGTGGAACGGAATCCCCTATCTGCCCTACCGGACTGGGAGGATTCTGCGCGCTGAAAGCACTCTCAACCCGCAACAACGAACCGGAAAAAGCAAGCCGTCCGTTCGATATACAGCGTGACGGATTTGTCATAGGAGAAGGGGCTGGAATTATACTACTTGAAGAGTTGGAACATGCACTGGCGAGGGGAGCAAAGATATATTGCGAACTGACAGGCGTAGGATTCTCCGGGGATGCTTTTCATATTACTGCTCCTCCCGAAGATGGACATGGAGCGATTCGTGCTATGCAGATAGCAATAGAAGATGCAGAACTCAAACCGGATCAGATTAAGTACATCAACGCTCACGGTACCTCAACGCCTCTTAATGACATCTCGGAGACGAAAGCCATCAAAAAAACCTTTGGCGAACGCGCTTATGATATTTCTATAAGCTCGACCAAATCGATGCATGGTCATCTGCTTGGTGCAGCAGGCGCAGTTGAATTGATTGCAACTCTGCTCGCAATGAAAAACGAACGGATCCCACCAACAATCAACTACGAATATCCTGATCCGCAATGCGATCTGAATTATACGCCGAATCATGCTGTTGATCTTAAATTCGATCATGCCTTAAGTAATACTTTCGGGTTCGGTGGTCACAATGCCACGTTAGCAATCAGTCGATACTCTTGAATTTCAAGATATTAAAACGACTCCTCTCCGTTTTTCCAGGTGCAAAATCCCGGACACAAAAATCCAATCGCAAACTGATGAGCATGCTGGGGCATAACTTCCACGATCCGGATATGTTAACTCACGCTCTCACGCATCGCTCGTCTCTCCAGGAAGCCGGTGGAAGTTACTCGCAATCCAATGAATTACTTGAATTCCTTGGTGATGCGGTATTGGGATTTATCGTTGTAGATTACCTTTATCGTTCATTTCCCACCCGGCATGAGGGTGAACTCAGTAAACTAAAATCCATACTCGTCAGCGGGAAAATCCTGCACCAAGTCGCACGCGAAATCAAGCTTGGCGATTACATTATCTTGAGTCACAACGAAGCCCGCAACGGCGGCAGGGATCGTGCCTCTATCCTCGAAGACAGTATGGAAGCCGTGATCGCCGTACTCTACCTCGACGGTGGTTTCGAAACCGCTCGAAAATTCATCTATAAATGGATACTCTCCGATGTTGAAGAACAGATCGAAGGAAAGTTCGATGACAACTTCAAGAGTCAACTGCTCGAGTATGCACAGGGACTCGGCATACTATCGCCAGTTTACAAGGTTGTAAATGAAGACGGTCCTGAGCACCGAAAGAGATTTGAAATAGAGGTCTGCATAGATGGCAGAATGCTCGGTATCGGCTATGGACGCAGTAAGAAAGCCGCTCAGCAACAGGCGGCGCGCATGGCAATGGAGAGATTAACCTGTCACGAAACCGAACTTGATTACACGGAGGATAATTGAATTACTTCTTAAACGAACAGCAGGAAGAAATCCGTTCCCTCGCTCGCAGAATCGCTCTTGAAAAAGTAAGACCGGTTGCTGCTAAGCATGATCGTGAAGGAACTTTTCCCTGGGATATGGTTGAGGAGTTTGCTAAAGCCGGTTTTTTCAGTATCTACATTCCAGAAGAATACGGAGGTACGGGCGGTGGTGTTCTCGACCTAGTCATTGTTACAGAGGAACTATCACGTATCTGCGGGGGGATCGCACTGGCTGTTTCCGCCACTGCACTCGGTACATTCCCTATTCTCCTCAGTGGTAACGACGACCAGAAAGCTCGTTATCTGCCTGATCTTATCACCGGAAAGAAGCTCGCAGCATTCGGTCTCACCGAACCCGATGCCGGCAGCGATGCCGGGAATATCCGTACGCGTGCTGTTCTTAAAGGCGACCGCTATATAATCAATGGACTGAAACATTTCATCACCAACGGCAGTGTTGCAAAGATATATACAGTCATCGCCTCGACAGACCCAGGTAAAGGTTCTCGCGGCGCATCGGCTTTTATTGTCGAAGAGGGTTTCCCAGGCTTCAGATACGGGAAAATTGAGGACAAGCTCGGCATTCGTGCTTCTACAACCAGCGAATTGATCTTTGAGGACTGTGAAGTCCCGGTTGAAAACAGAATTGGCAAGGAAGGTCAGGGTTTCATCGTAGCCATGCGTACCCTCGAGCGCAGTCGTCCCGGCGTCGCTGCACAAGCCCTCGGTATTGCCCAGGGAGCTTATGATCTGGCAGTTGAATATGTCAACAAAAGAATCCAGTTCGGTAAAACCATCGCCTCCAATCAGGCTATCCAGTTTATGCTCGCTGATATGGCTACGCAGATCGAAGCAGCGAGAGGACTGGTTTATGCCGTTTCCCGCATGATTGATAACGGCATTGAAAAAGTTGCCAAGGAATCATCAATGTGCAAGATTGTCGCCAGCGATGTTGCCATGAAGGTTACAACCGATGCTGTCCAGCTTTTCGGTGGATATGGCTATATGCACGATTATCCAATCGAGAAGTTCATGCGTGACGCCAAGATTACCCAGATATACGAAGGTACGAATCAGATATTGCGTTCGGTAATCGGAAGGAGCATTATCAAGGAAGCCGCTAAAGGCTAAGCGGTAATAAGAAACGCTGCCATCCCGAAGCGTCGGGATGGCAGCGTTTCTTTGTATTGAAACCCGGTTTGCAAGCAAACCGGTGCACTCACTTCAGCAAAACTATCCGACTTACCCTCTTTAGGGTTGGATAATCATACCTATACGATACAACAAAACCAATTCCTTTTACAACACTATTTCAAGACCCTCATAGGCAAGTACAAGCTGTAAGTCTGTCTTGGTCGGATGAATTTCAAGATAGTCTTCCGCCTTCTGGAAAATACCCCACAACTTCTCATCACTGTATGTAGGCTCATGATGTGTAAATGCAATCTTTTTTACACGCGCTTCGAGTGCCAGGTCTATACCAAGAAAGACGTTGCTGTGTCCCCAGTTCTCCCTGATTACGCTCTCAAGGAAAGTATATTGAGCGTCGAATATCAGCAGATCGGCGCTTTTGAAGAAATCTACAACCGATTCGATTCGATCTGAGAAGTGCGCTCGTTTTAGTGCAGGCTCGTGTGGAAGCTCTTTGAACTCGGAATCGGTTGCAAAGACAACGGTTTTTCCGTTATGTGTTATACGATAGCTGTGACTCCCCCCCGGGTGTACTAACGGTAGGGTGTCAATCACTACATCACCGATATTAAAGCTGGTGCGTTCTTTCAACTGGATGAATTCGATGTTTGACTTCATGGCGCCGAAAGGTACAGGAAAGTAATCGTACAGTTGCTGAATCTCTAAACGTTCTCTTAATCCGCTGTGAACACCGTAGATGAGTACTTTGGCATTGGGATTATATGCCGGTTCAAAGAAAGGAAATCCACAGATGTGATCCCAATGAGTGTGACTGAGGAGGATATGGATTTCAATCGGTTTTTGACCGTACTGCTGCTTGATGCTATTGCCAAGTGGACGAATACCGCTTCCAGCATCAAGGATGAGCAGCTTATCTCCGCACTTAACCTGAACGCACGAACTGTCACCACCTGCCGTATATCGAATATGTTCGGGGAGATTATCAACAAATTCAGCAATCTGCGAAGGATCGGTCAAACCCTGTTTGATGCCAAGTTTCAGAACCGATTCAATCTTGGCATTCAACTCAGCGTTCGATAATGGGGTAGCAATCGAACCGCGAACTCCCCAAAAGTGAATCTCCATACTCATCTAACAGATAATTAATCAACTTTCAGGGAATTATAACAGTAAAAAACCCTCAAAGCAACAGGAAAACGACTATTTATCGCTCAACATCTTTATCAACTCCGGCAGTTCATTCTGAGTGGCTTTGATATTCTTTACCGACCCGTAAACGCCCTTGATTACCTTGGGTAGTTTTCGAGCGTTCATACCAGCAAAATCCTTGCGTGCTTCAATAGGAAGAGAAGCGCCGGTCGTTACCAATTCTCTGGCTTTCTGCCCTGACTGAGGTAATGTTTCTGCTATGAACCTGTAAAACGGCGACTCAAGCTTTACAAATGGCGGTTTCTTGAGAAGCTTGTAGAGTTTCATTACTTTCTTATCCCTTTCCTTGACTGCAACAATAATACGTCTCGCCAACAGAACTGTGCCTTCCAATATGGCGGCATCCTTGAAAAACCGGTCGTATTTTTCATTTCCTACTTCAATATAAAACACGGGATCGTCAATAAACGGAAACAGTTCAAGACGGTAGAGCTGTTGTCCCGGATCCATATCACGTAATCCCAGATCAGCCATGGTGAGCGACTTCATTCCCTTCGGAGGTTCCGGTAGAGTGAATCCCAAGACAACCGGTTCTTCAACCGGTTCTTCAACCGGTTCCTCAATCAGTTCTTCAATCGGTTTCTCAACAGGTTCCTCAATCGGTTCTTCAATCGGCTTCTCAACAGGTACCTCAATCGGTTTCTCAACCGGTTTCTCCTTGACCACAGGCGCTTTGCGAGGTTTCGGAACATATATTTCTCTAACCTCACCATCCGAAGGCAGACTGAAATAATTCCTCATCATCACCGAGAATCCCTTGGCGCCACCTAATACACCCCGCTGCCAATCCGCACCCAAACTGAACTCATAACCGCTGAAGTTAAAACCGAATCCACCACCAAACTCCAGTCCTTCAACTCCGCCAAATCCCAATTCAGTCCAGATTTGCAGAAACTGTATCATCCTCAATTCTGTTCCCACAGTCAACTTGGGAGTTAACGAATAGCCGGGAACATCATTCAGTCCCTGATAGATATTTAGAAAAATATCACCATTGCCATTGAGGTAGATCGAAGGTTTATAGATCATTAACTCCAGATATCTCGGTAAGGGTGAAATAAAACTCCCCCTCCAGTAAGTAGTATCTGTCTCATTGAAGAAACGTTCCCAATAATCACCCCTGGCGAGGGAATCAATATCAACGCCACGATGTCTTTCAAAGCGAACTTCCCGAACTTCGACGGACGACCAGTTGATACTTCCCAGTAGGTTCCCGCCAGTCAATCCGACAAAGGCGTCAAGCGGTCGAAGCCAGCCCGCAATTCCGAAGTCAAATCCCACTCCATCACCTGATTTGGCGCTCAGGTATTCATATAAACCGTCAGCTTCTATAGATGTACCGGTAACCTGGAAAGTCCCGCCTGTTTCACCAAGTCCCCAGTAATGCACCCCACGAACATACTTGATGGTAACACCAAGCGAGAAATCTTCAAATATGCCGGGTGGAGTTAGGGATTTGGATAAATAAAATGATGTAGTCCAGTAATTATAGGTCTCACCCTCAGCAGTGTCGAAAGAATAACTCCTGTCATTCTCCCATCCGTTAAGAGTTAGATCCAGAATATCCTTGGGAATTGAACCGGACATCAGATAACCAAAGTTCATCAAACTAAATCCATAATTACCGATGGTCATCCCGAATAAGGGAAATGTCCCGTGCCCGTATAAGGAGATATTGTCGGACTCAATCTTACTCAGAATATCCTGTTTATCTGAAGTATCAAGCCACTTGCCTTCTACAAAAGTATCGCCGACATACTTGGGCGAGAATGCATTATTACCGAGTGAGGAATATGCCGAAGGCAAAAAGATAGACATGCGAGGATGCTTCCTTAGACCCAACACTGCAGGATTAAAACCGGCAGCAAAGCTATGACGGTAATAACGAGACGTTACACTCTCTGTATCATCTGAATTAGATTGCCCATGCAGTAATCCACTGAAAACAGCTAATACAATAATTATCAAGTATATGAGCAGATTGTGATTCTTATTCCTCATAATTATCACCAGGATCAACAATATACTCGATGGTGGCGGTTGCCTGTACGTCAAGAGAATCCGCTCCGTACAACCAGATAGTGTCACGTTCAGTACCATAGAAGACCATGTGCTGCTGCGTATAGACATTGTCCTGCTTAATAATATTAAACTCAGCTTCACCAAGATCGATAACAAAGGTCTTATGGACAGCCTGTGCCCGATGATTTACACCAATTGTACCATGTGGAATATCGATATCGACCAGTGTGGTCATATCTGTTGTATCTGTACCCATCAACAGTTTAATGCTGCCCGAAAGCGGGATGCTGTTAACCAGGGTAATATTCAGTTTTGCACTCTCAACCGGATAATCCAGTGACGTTTCAAGTTTCACAGGATCAGAAATGATGGTCTTCGCGCTTGAAGTGAACTTCAATTCCGATCTCAGGCTCACCTTCCCGCCGATGCTATCGCTTGCAGTCATTGTAATGATGCTATCTCTATACTCAGGAAAAAAGCGAGCGCCAAGCAAGATGTTTCCGTAATATGTTATCGTATCCGGCAAAAGAGTTATCAGTCTGTCAGCATCAGGAACGCGAATTGTATCGCGTCCGGGAAGAATAATATCGTTGATCGAGATCATTGAATTTCTGCCGTTTTTAGTATTTTTCGCTTCAACATTAATCTGCATCAACAATGGCATAGAAGTGGTATTATTCATGTAAAGGAAAAGCGTATCCTCGACAAAATCTATATCCTCTATCTCGTTCGGTAGATTTGTCTCCTTGTGCTGTGTATTTATATCCAAACCGGAGCTGTCGATTATACCGGTATATTCCTTGAAATAGAGTTTACTTAACCAGTAATCACCGATAACTCCCTGATAGTCCGCCACCGTCTGGAATGTAGAGTCCTGATAACGTGTGATCCGAGTATCTTCCGACATCACTTCACCTCTTGCAAATACAGCTTGTTTATCAAGTGACATCACCATCCTGTGATCCGTGAGATTTGCAGAATCCAATACAATGGAAGGGTTCTCAATGGATCCAGGCTCAAGGACAAGCCTCTTGACAAGTACTTCATTATCCGGAGTAAATATATTTGTGAAGTGAGTCTCTGTCGTGAGTCTCAGAGGTAGATTATTCTGTATCTCTACTTGAATCCATCCTTTAGAGACAACCGCATCGATAAGCTTGTTGGGATCATCATAATCAAGTGTGTCCAGTATAGTGAAATATTGCACCTGTATTTCAGCGTTGACTGCTTCTGCTGATGTTTCCGCTATACCGCAGATAATGAGTATTTCTTCCTCACCGGTAATCGTTTTTGTTCTATAAGTTCCCGTTGCGTGCCCCTCAAAGACTATCTTGATGTTACTGAGAACCGTTCTGTTGATTACAACAAGGCTGTCTATAATGTAACTGTTAGAGTAGATTGGTCCGGGTATAAATAAACTGCCAAGAAAGGCATCATCCTGTGAATTGTAGATGGTCAGTGTGATACTGTCAACAGGACAAGGGAAGTAATTCTCAATTCGGAAAACCGCCCATCCGCTTTGAACATCGATCCAGCGAAAGGTGGAGTAATGGAGTTGACTTTCCGTCGGTGGTATTTCAAACTCACGAACGATACCGGTTTTCCCGATAAGACTGTCAGGCAGGAAATCGGTAATAGACAATATACTCGTATCAGTCTGCGTAGCTTCTATCTTAATGGTATCGATGGTATTGACGTAGCTCCCGACTTCGGAGGCGCCATACGTCATCCGTTCATCACCGATTCTATCATATTCAATGGAATCTTCCCAGACAAATTCCAGAATGACGCCATCCTGTCCGTACAACAGACCGTATTTATCCTCGCCCAATTTACCCGGATCCGTAATCAGTTCTTCCAAACGATAGGTTCGTTGACTGAACGGTACAGTCACTTCGATCATCCAGACCGGAGATCCCGGAATTTTGAGGCTGCAACTTATTAAAACCAGCAGGATTAATGCCAGTCCACTAAACAATACAATTGATCGTCTCATACGTCTGCCACCTCTCATGATTCAGCATGCTAACGGGCACCTTGTCAGCCGGTATCCGGTCAGACGAGGAAGTCTGACCACACGAAACCGCTGGACTATGGATACAACATAATATAGAAAAGTGCGATCCGGTGTGACCCAGATCGCAGGTTAACTGATTTTTAACTCTTTTTCAGAATCTCGACAAGATCATCATTCTCCCAACTGAAGTCTTCATCGATGCGACCGAAATGACCGTAAGCAGCGGTTTTCCTATATATAGGTTTGCACAGATCAAGTCTTTCAATGATGCCTGCCGGCGTCAGATCGATGTTTTTCCTTATAATGCTGGTGATCTCTTCATCCGGGATATTCCCGGTATCACGGGTATCGACCATTATCGACACCGGTTCGGCTATTCCAATAGCGTAGGCAATCTGGATCAGGCATGAACTTGCTAATCCGGCAGCAACCACGTTACGGGCAACATGTCTGGCTGCATAAGCAGCAGAGCGATCTACCTTGGTCGGATCCTTGCCTGAGAAACAACCTCCGCCATGAATGGCAAATCCACCATAGGTATCAACGATAATCTTGCGACCGGTCATACCGGTATCCGCATGTGGTCCACCCAGTACAAATCTGCCGGTTGGATTGATATGTGTAACTAACTTATCCTTATCGAGAAGATCCGGTGGAATAATTTTATAAACGATCTGTTCGGTGAGGTCTTCACTGATACGATCCTGAGTTACATCGGGATCATGCTGTGTTGAAATAACCACCGTTTCTACTGAAACCGGTTTATTGTCGATATAACGAACAGTAACCTGTGTTTTTCCATCGGGACGGAGATATGGTATTGAACCATCTTTGCGCAGCAAGGCAAGCCTCTTCGCCATCGAATGAGCCAACTGGATTGCCATCGGCATCAACTCAGGTGTTTCATCGGTTGCGTAACCTACCATCATCCCCTGATCTCCGGCACCCGCTCTATCGACTCCCATGGCGATATCAGGAGACTGCCTGTCTATGGTTGTAATAACCGCGCAATTCTCATAGTCAAAACCGTACGCCGCCTGTACATACCCGACATCCTTTATAACATTACGAACAAGCTGGGAAATATCTACATAGGTTGTAGTGGAAATCTCTCCACCGACAAGCGCCATTCCTGTTGTGAGAAATGTCTCGCATGCAACGCGTCCATAGGGATCGTTTTTTAGAATAGCATCGAGAACCGCATCTGAGATCTGATCCGCAATCTTGTCCGGATGACCTTCTGTAACTGA
>JABMRV010000256.1 GCA_013202285.1 bacterium
AGCTTTCCTGGTCGGATAATGTGTGGATCGGTGTGTCAGTTGAGACAAGTAGATATTATTCAAGAATTGATTTATTGCGGCGGATTCCTGCAAATACACGATTCCTGTCTTTGGAACCGCTTCTCGGACCGATGAAATGTCTAAACCTGAAGGGTATTAATTGGGTAATAGTCGGCGGTGAATCCGGACCGAACGCCAGAACGATGAAAGCGGAATGGGTTCGTTCAATCAGGGGGCAATGTCTTTCGACAGGAGTTCCTTTCTTCTTCAAACAGTGGGGTGGAACCAATAAGAAAGTCGCAGGTCGAGAACTCGATAAACGAACCTGGGATGAGATGCCCGACATGCAAATTCAACCAATTCAACAGAATAATTTGGAGGAGTTATTGGTAAAGTGAACACATAGTTCGGCTCTCGGCTTTACAATACACTCCCCCATCCCCAATCCTTCACGCCCAATTCCCCGGAAGAAATTTAAATCCCATTGATGCGCGTATTGATTGATGTAGATGTACTGTCAAACGACGGGTAGCATGGATTACTTGTAAGAGACACTTCGTGTTACCCATGTTTCATTACTTGAAAGATTCCATTCATCAGAAGTAATACCCCCCCCCTTGATTATTCCCCCCCCCGGAAACCGGGGGGGATGTTTTTGGATACCCCCCCTGTTGTCCTCCCCTACTGGCGTTAGGGGATGCAATAGAAATCACACATCCATCACCACCTTCACTCGCCACGTTTTATCGGAGGTTATGTGGAGATCGTGATAGGTTGCTGCCTTGATCTCGCGCTCTAACTGAAGTCCGTGCTCACCCGATAGACCGCTGATATCCGCAATAACAGTGTTTTCCTTGCTGAATGTCAGACTGTTCACTTTAAGCGGATAAAAACCCTCCACCTGGCACAGGTAGAGAAACTCATTCATCAATCCGACCAGCAGCTCCTCATCGTCGAAACCTGTTGACCTGATCGAAGTATCTCCCACTAAATGGTTTAACTTTCTATCAACAACGGATGGAGCTGAGTATCGTTCCGGGTCACCGGTCAGGATTGCAGTGAGGGCTTCAAGCGCCGATATGAACAATTCCTCACGGCTGTCAGCTTGCAGTTCGACCGCAATATCAGCCTGATGTTCCACAAATAGGAACATCCTTTTATCCTTCTCCCAATTCACGCATCTGCCTCTGAACCTCGATCAGTTCTTTCATCAGTTCCCTGGTGGGATTGCCTTCTTTCCTGGCGCGATTTATCTGCTGCTCAATTTTCCGTGACTGTTCGCGCAGATCACGTTCCCTAAGAGCGTTGATACAACCGTTGATTTCCATTTCAGCGGTGGACATATCAACATCCTCGCCGAACAACACCGCCTCGGCAATGAAGGCTCGCACTGCCGGGTCAGTGAAGTTGTCCGGCAGTGACTGAATATCTATTTTTTCACTTCGCAGGAAAGCTCCCTCCAACGTGAGATATATCTCCCTGAAAGCAGGATACTTGAAGTGCTCACCCGCGATGTCTGTCATATATTTCTCCACCAGCTCGGGGTGCCCCAACAGAGCGCTGATGAGATCGCGTTCGGCGTTATTCTCAGGTGGAACTCTCAACTTCACCATGGAAACCGCGTCGTCCTGTCCATATCCACCCGGTCTCAATCTTTCCAGTGAGCGGTACAATGCTTCGGTACGTACACCGACATTCTCGGATATTTCATTGAGGAGCATATCACGCTGGATGGGATCATTGATATTCTTGATTGTTTCCAGCAACTCTCTTGCAGCATTCAATTTTTCCGCCTGACCTACAGTTTGCTCTGATCCCTCCGGTAGGGATGTCTGCAGGTGAAACTGTACAAAAGAGAGATCATTGTTCAGTGTTTCTTGCAGGAGATCAGAGCCGCCAGATCTTAACATAGTGTCGGGATCCTCACCCTCAGGCAGCATTACTATTCGCACTTCGAGCCCCGCGACGGTCAACGTGTCGGCAGCTCGTTTTGCGGCGTTGATACCGGCGAGGTCGGAGTCATAGACGATTACTACCCGCGGTGTGAAACGTTTTAACAATCGAGCCTGATCCTGTGTCAGGGCAGTACCGAGTGAAGCTGTTGCGTTGAGAATATCTGCCTGTATTAGCGCAAGAAGGTCGGTATAGCCTTCGACAAGGTAGGCTTGACCGGAGCGGCGGATCTTGTCGCGGGCATTGAAAAGACCGTAGAGGTTTTTACCCTTGTGGTAGATAGCGGTTTCAGATGTATTTACGTACTTCGCCGGTTCGTCCCCCGGTGTAACGCCATCCAGAACACGCCCGCCGAAAGCTATCGGTTTACCGGATAAATTGTGAATCGGGAACATGATACGCCCGCGGAAGCGGTCGATGTATCCGCTGCCGTCCTTGCGTCGCAGGGCAAGACCTGCGTCTGCAATCACACCGGCTTTACATCCCGAACGTTTCATCACCCCCTGCAGCAGATCGTCCCATCCGGTCCCAGCCAATCCCAACCGGTATCGTTTGATAATTTCATCTGTTATTCCACGCTCGATCAGGTATTTATACGCCTTATTCGCCTCCTGGGATTTATCTTTGCGTACGAGATTATTATGAAACCATGATTCGGACAGGTTGTTAATCAGGTAGAGCTGATCCCGGTAGTTTTTCTCCTTCTCCTCTTTTCCGCTCCGCTGTTTTTCGCTGAGTTGAATCCCCGCGCGCTCCGCCAACATGCGAACCGCTTCATTGAAGGAGACGCCTTCGATCTCCATCAGGAAACCGAAGGCGTTACCGCCCTTACCGCAGCCGAAACAGTGAAACATGCCCTGGTCGGAACGCACGTGAAAGGAGGATGTTTTTTCATGATGAAATGGGCACAATCCCCACCAGTCTCCGGTGCGTTTCTGCTTGAGGGTCACGAAGTCGCGGACGACATCGACAATGTTTATTGCTTCGCGGACTTTCTCTATGTCGCTGTTATTGAAATAATTGGACATTAATCATATAGGTTTAAGGCGATGATTCCAGTCTTTCACGCATCTCTCTTGCCAGAGTCGAATACTCCTCGCCCCTACTCAACTGTTCAGTTGTGCGGTATAGCTTTGCTAATGCTTCGAGAACCTCCACCACCTTAAGGTGATCTCCGCTGAAACTAACTTCTCGAATAGACAGCGATCGCTTGTAAAGCGCCTCAGCTTCCTTATAACGTGCCTGTTTCAAGTACAATTCCGCCAGATCGAACTGAACCTTGGAGACACTCATGTGACGGGAGCCGTGGTTGAATTCGAAAATATCCGCCGCTGACAATAAGAACTCCTCCGCCTCTTCATACCGTCCGAGAACCGTGTACAACTGTGCGAGGTTCCTCTGGCTCTCTGCTGTCCCGGAATGCTGATTTCCAAGAATATGCTTCCTCAAAGCCAGGGCAAGTTGCAACAGTGAATCGGCTTCAGCATGCCTCTCCTGATGAAATCTGATAACACCGAGATTGTTCATTAAAGATGCAACCTTCGGTCGATCGCTGCCGAGATACTCATCAATGATTATCGTTCCGGATTTGGATTCCATTTTCAGTTTCTCCTGTGACAACAGTATGTTCAATGCCCGCTGGCAGAACGGTTCGGCGCGAGAGAACTCGCCCTTTGCGAGGTAAAGGTCTGACATATCCAGCATTGCAGCTGCCAGAGCAGGATCATCTGTACCGAATGCTTTCTCTCTGATCGTCAGTGAAAGCTGGAAATATACCTCCGCTTCCGACAGCTCACACTGGTTGTAATAGTTCCTCCCCAGATTGGTAACGGCGGGTGCAACCATCTGATGCTCAGGATTGAAATTCTTGCCGAGTATCCCCAGTGATCTCTTCCTTATCGGTGCGGCATCCCGGAACCATTCCTGTGCTTCATAGATGGAAGCGAGGATATCAAGACAAGGTACCAGTGAAAGCCCCTGATCGCCGTATTCTTCTTCAAGGATTTCAAGCGCTTGCAGGCAGAGCTGTTTCGCTTTATGATGCCTATACATTGCCGCATAAACTTCAGACAGTTCATAAAGACAGACGGCAAGGTCGGGATGGTGTTTGTCGAGGAATTTCTTTGCGTATTTCACGGCTTTTTTGTAGATTCGTTCCGCTTCAGACAGTTTGTTCTGAACTCGATGCAAAGCAGCGAAATTACGCAGAGTTACAATTGCATCAGCCGGATTAAAGTCTCCTTCCGCCTGATCCCAGACATAGACAGCCTTCTCATACAACGATACCGCCTGTTTATAATGACCCTGTACTTTATGGAAGTAGGCGTAGTCATTGAGTGTTAGTGCGTAACGAGGATCTTCCAGTCCGAAAAGTTCCGCCTCTTTGAGAGCTTTGTCATAGAATTCCTCCGCAGTACCGTAAATCCCCATTTCCATGAAATCTTTAGCGTCATAGAGATGCCTTCGCCAGATCTCCTTATCTTGTGACAAGGCTGGAGTTGAAACGCAACAGATTATTACTGTCAGGAACAGGCTTTTTGTTATTACGTGCATTCTATTTACCTGAAATAAGGGTTGATTCTGAGTTGATGAGATTGGTCAGTCAATAATTGTTAAGGTTTGTTGAGCTTTATCCCGCATCTTTCCAATTGAGCTTTCATCCGCTCAAGATGACTACCGTGCCAGTACAACCGCTGACATTCGGGACAGCGAAAAATCGGCAGTTTTCTCTCCCTTACCGATTCGGGTAAACTCAGATCGGCACAATCGGCAACAGCAGAAAGTTCTGCGTTGCAAATCAGGCAGCGCAAGAAGAAAACGGCATGCTCCTGTAGAGGATAAGCCTCCAGTAACTGCTGCAATTGAGAGTCGGGATCGTCACCGTCGAGCCTGAATACTGTTAGTTTTCTTGTCGGCGATAGAGGTTTCATCGTCAACAGGATACGCTTATCGAGTATGGATGTCTGGATGATTTCCGATAACGATGAACCGCCGCTATAAAGAGTGTCAAAACCGAGCATCCTGAGCCGTTTTGCCAGCGGCTTGAGACTGCGGTCAACGATAAACTTCAGGGTGGTTTCAACCATCACTTTATTATGGTCAGCGGTTTAACATCGACCGATTTCTCAGTTATTAGTTTCAAGTAGTATGTCCCCGTTGAAAACAGATTGGCATCGATGGTTCCGCTGTGTATGCCTGGTTGACCGATGCCGCTGCCGATTGTTAATACCCGGCGACCGATCTGATCGATGATGTAAAGCTGATACGGCTGAGGTTTCGAGAGATAATAACTGAACGACGAACTACTGTTAAAAGGATTGGGATAGACCGAAATCAGACGACATTCCTCAGGGAAATAACCGGCATCTCCCCGGACAAGGCTCATTGTCTCAAGATTCGCATATACCTCCATTCCTTCGTTGATTCCGTTTACCGGCAGATAAAACGTAGACTCATACTCCCCAGGTTCCAATTGATCTCCTATGAATGTAATGTTCCATTCGGTCTCTTCATCGGGCATCAGTAGTTTTATCTCAGGAATTATCTTAAGCCAGACCGTGTATAGATCGTAGATAAACAACATATCTCCAGCCAGTTCGGAGTCTCTCCAGATCCCCACCAGGCTGGCTCGACCCGTTTCCCAATCCTGGGTGACTTCGATGCCGCCGATGGTGTAATTACCCTCTGGCGGTTCAAGGAGGTACAGCGGAATTATTAGTTCTTCATCGGGAATCACCAGCGACAGCAGGTAGTTTCCCGGTTCCGGTCTGGTCATGATGTACAATGCGCGGGAGTTCCATTTGACACTCAACGCGTAAATGGGTTCTCCAATATCGAGGCGGGCGCGTTCCCACAAATCGGAATCGGTTCGCAGAATGATTCCCTCTGAACCGGCAATATAGAAATCGAGGAAACCGTGGGGATTGTGGATGTCAGCGCCTAATGCACGGTATTGACGGACGTCGTTCGGACCGGCATAACGGTCGCCAAATTCACCGTTCGTAGTGAACTCATACACATGATTGCTGTAACCTCCGTAAAGAATGTTACCGCTTCCCGTTGCGAGATCGCGAAATCCCTCACCACCCGGGTTACCCGGTTGCGGAAAGCTATTTACGAGATTCAGATCCCGATCAAGATGGTAGATCATGTTCGGGGAATCACCGCTGTTGGCTCCCGACAGGAAGAATCCTTCCGACGTCCAGACGGCGCCGTAGATCTCACTGTCATCTGTAATTTCACTAACATTTCGTAACAGAACCGGTTCACCGGCAGACCATTTATCCATCGGAGTGATATACAATGGCACACCTGTCAGGTTGGTGAATCGCAGCGGTTGATCCTCAGTCTGATCGACCCACAGTGCAGTTTCCAGGGAATCATTTTCAATACCGAGGTTGGCATTATGCGGGAAATACATCCAGCCACGGTCAGAGCGTGATTCGTCCGGGTCTTCGTCGAACTCAGGATCGCCGCTGTCCACACAAGGCGAATCACCTCTGAGCAGGAACCAGGTTGAATCGTCGCCGAAAAAATCCGGATCTTCTTCTGAATTACCTTCCCCCTCGTACCCGAACCTGACATTCGAATAGGATGCTCCCAAACCACCTTCGACGAAGAAATGAGGCTCCAAGCCCCAGACGATAGAGCTGTTGATCGAAACGATGGCGCCTTCCCTGACATACCCGGTGTGTCCCTCAGCCTCGATTCCTATATCCTGATTGTTGATAAAAGTACAGTTATCCAATCTCAGCGGAGTTTCACCCAGATCGGAGGAAGTGGCAAAAGCGCCTCCACCGAGCGTTGCGCCATTTTTGAGGAAGAGGTTATGATGAATGTTACATTGCGGAGGTTCCTTCATGTATAATCCGCCTCCCCGGTTGGCGTTGTTCATGACGATCCGGTTGAAACGTATTTCCGGCGAAGCCCTGCCCCTGATAAAAAACGCACCACCCACACGGTCTCCCATGTTTGCAGCGTTCTCCTCGAACAGACACCATTCTATCAGCGGATTGGTTCCGTCGGCTCTGATATAAACAGCGCCACCGGCTTCCGCCGTGTTTCTGGTGAATGTGCAGTTAAGAATATGCGGATCGGATCCGTTGTTGATATTCACACCACCGCCTGATAAACCGGCACTGTTACCGTAGAAATGACATCCTTCGATTGTGGGGCTGGACTGCCCCCAGAAATACATTCCGCCACCGTTTTCATCAGCGTGGTTGTTAAATATCCGGCAATTGATGAATTCACCCTGCGCACCATACGCAAATCCAATTCCGGCTGCTGAATCTGCCGAACTGTTCTCGTTAATTAAGCATTCCACGAATGTTACGTTCGAGTTCCAGATCGAAACACCCGCGCCGAAACCGGTGCAATGCCCTCTCGAAATTCGGGAATGACTGACAGTGATGTCGCTGTTGGAAATGAAGATATTCCCGCCGTTAGCCAGGGAATCGAGACCTCCCCCCTCATCGGCATGACCGCCGATGATGACACAGTAATCCAGATAACTTTCATCATCGGCTCTGGAGAAGTACAACCCCTGCCAACCATCTTGCCCGGACGGTCCAAATCTGATTGAGTCCCGCAGTTCGCCCTGAGCCTGGAGCCGTCCGTAAACCAAGAGTGCAGCTCCGTTGGAAATTATTTCCACACCGGGTTCAATTGTCAATAATCTGTCACGCGAGATCCACGCCCGGGAAGTGATGATGTAGGGACTTCCATCCAGATCCCAAGTTCCCCTCACCCTGCCGCTGACTTCGGTTTCACTAAAAAGTAGAGGTGTATAACACAACAGGAGAAGTAATGCCGATAAGAATGAATGACTTCTTTTCATGATTGTTCCGGTTATGGTGTTTTTTCGTTTAGGATATTATTGTTCTTCGCTACATTGAATTGGGAGCGCCGATATTCCTGAGTTCTTTGAATCATTAAGGATTCGTCGTTCCGGCTAAAGCCGGAATCCAGGGAGGCTTGATAAATAGAAGCTTAACATTATGGATTCCCGCCTGTCAGACTGTTCGAGAATAGATTTCTGCCTTACTGCCTGCTGGCAGACGCCCCCGTCTGCCAGAAATAAC
>JABMRV010000257.1 GCA_013202285.1 bacterium
ATCTGGCGAATACGGACTCCTCATTCGATCCCCCCATGTACCAGTGAATCTCCGGCTCTTGTGCAGTCGCATTTAAGATTATAGTTAAAATGCAAATTATTGATAAGACTGTAGTTCTCATTATCACCTCAAAATAGTAAAAGCCCTCACAAGCGCGCAATTCGATCCCGCACAGATGAAGGCTATGTCAATATAATTACATAACTTTGCACAAGTTCACTCTGTCCGTGTTCGGCGTTTTCTCCGTCTCTTACCTTTCTTTTTCCTCCTCATAATTGGGACGGAGATATACAAACCCGCCATTTGTAGAATATATATCTTCCCCTCCCAGAACATCAACTGATTCAGAACATGTTTTTCAGGAATATCCATGATGAAATTCCAGGCTGCCACGTCGGCAAGTACGGTCATCAATACCCATATTAGACCGGTTGTCTTGGCGTAAGTCCTGAAGTTAAGTCTTTTCACCATCTTGATGTACAAACCTGCCGCGATGAAATAGAATGGAATGATACTGAGATTTGTATAATAATAAGCAAAGTTTCCGCCAAATTTCGGTGCAACCCAAAAGCTGGCAAAAGCTCCGTTGACAAGGTTTATCAACCAGATAACCGCCCAGAAACCGAAAACAAAATTATAACTCAATTAAACCGCCTTCTTTTCTTGGGTTACTTAACTACATGGAATGGGGAGCGCGGACATTCCTGTCTGTTAACCGGTGGAGCAGACATTCCTGTTGACGGGTGACCCGACATCCCGGACTTGATCCGGGATCGCAAGTCGGGTTTCAAGCCCCGGATTAAATCCAGGACTGAATCCACGTAATAACAATGATATATCTGGATTCCCGCCTGCGCGGGAATGACAAAAAATACTTTATCAGCAAACACTATTCAAACACCTTCACTAACCTGCTGAACAGTCCCCCGTTTTCCCTGATCTTTACCTCGCTACCCAGTACCGCCATATAGTTCTTCTTCATCGCCTCGCCTATCATGTCAGCCATTTTACGAATATCTTCAGTAGTGGTTGCCAGCACCTCGTCCCTCTCCTGCTGGATGTCATCCTGTGTTATGTTGCTGAAATAATTGGCTGCCGCCTTCTCACCTTTCATGGAAGGAGTCAGTGGCGAATCGAGCGAACCGATAGACCCGATAATATATTTTGACATCTCACGTTCTGATACCCTGAAATCCCTGATGAAATCCGCCGTCCCGTCAAACACATCGATCGTCTCCTTCAAGTTAGGATCCCTGAAGGAACTGAAAAAAAGATTGCCGCTCCGGTTGAAATTCATTTGTGTACCATACGCTCCACCCTGGACGCGTACCTTGTTCCAGAGGTAATCCTTCCCGACGATCTGCTCCAGCACATTCATATGACCATTGTAGTCCTGCCCTAAACGTCTGTAATTATATGCCTTCGCTACAAACTGCACCATGCTGGGCACTAGCAATCCCTCGTTGCCGGGCAGGAAATCCAGTTTGTATATCTGTTTTTGAGGAGTCTCGTCATCCAACTGATTCAACAGGACTGGAAGTTGTCCCAGGAGCTTAATGAAATCGGTTTCATCGGCAGTGAAACTGACCACAAGGTTATTCCTATTGAACACTGCTTCGGCTGTCTTCTGCAGATTCTCGATAACCTCGTCTGCTTTCTTATCGAAGTTCTTCTCGATATCGGCGATGAACTTGTAATAGGATAATCCATTGATGAGTTCCTGGTATTTGCCGAGATGTGAAAAATATGCCGAGCACCTATGCAAGGCAAATATATGTCCGAACATATTGATAACCATTTCGAGTCGAGACTTGGTCTCGTTCACGATCTCCTTTAACCGTTTCCGATCATCGAGTCCGGTTCGACACAGGACTTCCCCTAATATCGCCGCCAGTTCCGGCAGCTTATCTGTCAACGCCTTTGAACTGACCACAAGTTTGGGGAAGAAACGCGTATCGCCGTCTTTATCGACGAATTTCTCAGCGGATGCTTCGATACCGCCGGTATGGATGTTTATCTCGTTGGAAAGCTCACCGTGATCATATTTTTCGGTGCCCATCTCACCCAATACTCTCGCCAATAGCGGAATATAAGGAATCATACTCTCCTGAACTGCGTCACTGTCAAAAAACAGGTTCAGGTAACCGATCCGGTTGGTAAACATTGGGTGCGTAAGCAGTTTAACGCCGCCGATCTCCTGCTCAACTAACGGCAGGGTTTCCGCTTTCGGATTGATGTCCGACAACGACAGCAATGGTATCTTCGCCACATCCTCAGGAGAATCCGGCTTCTGCTGCAACTTCCTCAGAGTTTTTGTCTGCTCGATAATATAGTCTAACTCATCATCAGACAGACCCGCCTTATAACCTGCAAGTTTCTTCTTCAGTTCACCGGCTTTCTCCTCGTCCAGTCCCTGTTGAGGTTTGAAAATCAACATGCTGCGATGATTGTTATTCAGCAGATGTTTCTCTATTAACCTCTCGAAATAGTCGGTAGTCAGGGCTGATTTTATCTTCTCTAATCTCGGTTCGTAGCGCAGATGTATTGTCGGATCCCCATCATACAACCAGCTATTCATAACCTTTCTGTGTATGAAGAAGCCCTTGGGGAATCCACGTGAATCCGCCTCGCGAAGTTCGAATTCCCAGATGTTTATCGACGCCTCGATCTGTCTCTTATCTATCCCGTTTTTTACCAGATCATTAAGAGTTTCAAAGACTGTTTCCTGGAATTTATCCCTCGCATCGGGATTGGAATTCTTAACTATCACACTGAGAAATGAATGTAACTTGGAATTATCCCAGATACCGAAGACATCCTTGCCGATGCCGGCGTCGATCAGCGCCTTTTTCAGGGGGGATGCGGGAGTTTCCAACAGCAGGTGTTCGAGAATCCCGAACGCAAGGTACTGTTCCGGATCCGTAGATTTCCCAATTGCGAAGCTGAGGGCAAGATAGGTCTTGTCTTTCTCGTCTTCTCCGGTGGAAATCGAGTATTCCATGACCTTTTCCCGCGGTTCATCGTAGGGTTTCTGCCCTTTGACAGCCGAATCGATATCGACCTGATCGAATAAGCGCAGGTATTCCTCGTCGAGGAAACGCAACTGTTTCTCCATATCCCCATTACCGTAAAGAAAGACATAACTGTTTGAAGGATGGTAGTATTTCCTGTGATAAGCAGCAAATCGAGAATATGTGAGATCCGGGATCGCTTCAGGATTGCCTCCCGCATCATATTGATAAACCGTATCGGGAAACAGCGTTCCCTTTATACTCCGCATCATGACTCCGTCAGGGGAGGAATATGCGCCCTTCATCTCATTATAAACCACACCCTTATAGGTAAGTTCGTCATCCCTGTTTTCCAGTTCATAATGCCAGCCTTCCTGCATGAATATCTCAGGAGCCTCATGCAGCCTGGGAAACAGCACCGCGTCGAGATAAACGTTCATCAGGTTGAAAAAATCCTTTTCATTCATACTGGCAACCGGATACATGGTGCTGTCGGAAGAAGTAAATGCATTCAGAAAAGTCTTCAAAGAACCCTTGGCAAGGTCAACGAAGGGCTCCTTAGTGGGGAATTTGCGGGATCCGCACAGGACGGAGTGCTCCAGTATATGCATTAATCCTGAGTTGTCTTCGGGCAGTGTCCGGAAAGCAATGCAGAACAGCTTGTTATCATCGTCATTTTCCAGATGAAGCAGCCTGGCTCCGCTCTTTTCATGCCTGAACAACCGTGAGATAGAGTTGATTTCACTGATCTTCCGCTCTTCAAGCAAACGGAAGCCGTGTGTTATTGTATCTGTTTTCAAGGAATTCTCCTAAATAATGGAGTTTTTATGCAAAAACTCAATTTTATTAATATACACCCTTAATAGTAGTTGATTTGCCTGTTTTATATATTAAATTTCAGCGAATCAAAAAATGCGGAACACTGACAATCTTGATAATTCTTTACAAATTCATTAAACCTCAAAGTTGGAGGAAAACATTATGAGAAGAGCATTCGCAATTCTCTTGATCGGCATGTTCTGTTTCACGTCGATCGCTTCAGCAACTCGCACTACAACGATGGGTAACGCCAATCACATCCTGAAGGACAGTAGGAACATCTGGATACTACCTTCGACACTGGCGATGTATCCTAACCTGATGAAAGCCGAAATCAATGTCGGAAACGGTCTCTACGAAGTCGGCGGTCATTACGACATGGGCAAGTGTGTAATGGCGCTCTATTTCAACAATGTTGACAGGGGTTACCAGTACGCACCGACAGTACCGTGGCAGCCTGGCTATGATCAGAAAATCGACCTCTTCCTGGCAAAGAGCCTCGATGAGATGACGGCTTTCGGTCTGCAGTTATCCCTGTATGGAAATTCCTACAAGGCGGATGGCGATGCTGACGATCCCATACCTGAAGACAAAACCGAAACGGCTCTAACCGGATTTGGTCTCAATCTCGGCGCAACAATCATTGAGAATCTCGAACTGTCCCTGACGATCAATATGGTCTCCTGGACCGACAAAGGCTTAGACGGTGAAGACCAGACCAAATCCGACGGTTATGTCGATTTCGGGTTGGGTGGAAGATTCTGGATGGAGATGTCAGACAGTTATACACTCATCCCCTATATGAACTTCATTAAGATCGGACAGGGTTACACGGTTGAGAATGTTCCGTCAGACGCTCCCGATGGCACTCCTTTGGGTAGTACAACTAAAGGCATTTACTTCATGCTCGGCGCCGGTAACAACATGAATGTCTCGGACAACGTCCTCGCCATCGTAGATATTGGACTACTATTTTGGCCCTTAGAGGCGGAGAACAGCGTGAAAGGTTCCAAAGAAACGACTAAATATCCCTACACGATTTTCCCCAATTTCGGTCTCGGACTGGAAGCCCAGATTAAGGATTGGCTCGACATCAGGATTGGCGCTAACAAGGGATGGATTAAAGAGGGTTATGAACCCGAGGAGCCGACAGGTGCAAATCCCGAAGAGACATACGGCTACGCAAGCGAAGTATTCTATCTCGGCGCCGGATTCCATTTCGGAGAACTCGATATCGACGTGCAGATCAACCCGGACCTGGTATTAAACGGTCCCCACTTTGTTTCAGGTGTTGCAAGTAGCATGGCGACGATGGCAACATTGACCTACACCTTTGACAAATAATCCTTAATACTTAGAGTTAGACCTTCCCCCCTACACTGTAGGAGGGACATAAGGTAATAAAAAGCGTGGTTCCATCTAATGGAACCACGCTTTTTCAGTTCTTCGGTGGTACGACATCCCGTACTTGATACGGGATCACAAGTCGGGTTTCAAACATCCCCCCCCGGTTGCCGGGGGGGGGGATTAAGGGGGGGTGTCATTCTTGTATTCCTTCCCCCCTGCTCAGCAGAGGGATAAGGGAGGGCAGACAAGCACGCAGTCCCGCTCTACTTAACCAGCATCACCTTGCGGACTGTCACTACGCCGGGAGATTCAAAGCGAATCAGATAGACGCCGGCTGCAAACATATCCGCATTCCACGTCACCACGTGATGCCCTGCCAGTAATTCTCTGTTGCACAGTGTATTCACCAGACGTCCCGTAACATCGTACACCTGGACTGATACCAGAGATGGCTGTGTGAGTCCGAATGCCAGATTCGCAACCGCATTGAACGGGTTCGGATACACTTCAGACAGGTAGAACTCTACCGGTATCTGACCGGTGGGAACCGAAGTAATGTCCGGCAATTCAGATAAATCGAGGATAAACATCCCGCTCTCACCATCCATCACATAAGCGACATTTCCAATGATTTTGAGCTTGTTTGCATTGTCGGGAGTGTTAAAGAAAGCCGTCTCGACCGGATCCTCCGGATTGGTAGCGACGTCTATAATGCGCAGACCGTCATCCATGTCCGCCACATGTGCATAACCGTCCTGAAAATCGACAAAGTAAGCCTCGCCGGGTGTGTCGAACGTGCTCACTTCATACGGATTAATCGGATCGGTAATATCGACGATGCACAAACCGTAAGTGCCATCGGCGACATACGCCATACCTTCCGCAACATCGACTCCCCTCGCATAACCATCCGTATTATAATCACCAACATAAGAGGGTGATGCCGGATCTGTAATGTCGAGAATCAGCAGTCCTCTTCTTCGATCAGCCACGTAGGCATAATCTCCATCGATGGTAAGCCCCATTGCCTCTCCTTGTGAATCGTACGAACCGGCTATATCGGGATTCTCGGGATCGGTTACATCAATCACCAGCAGTCCGGCGCCGGCGGCGGCAAGATAGGCATATTCTCCTCTCACCACAATTGCCCTGGCTTCACCCTGTGTAATGATCGATCCGACGAGCTGCATATCCCGGGGATCTGCTACGTTAATAATCACAACACCGCTGCCCCTGTCGGCAAGATAGGCGAGATCGCCCTCAACCGCCACACCTCTGATTGATCCAGGCGTATCGTACGTTCCCAACTCAACAGGATTCCCCGGTTCAGACAGATCGACGACAATCAGTCCGTTCTCACTGTCGGCGATATAGGCACGGTCTCCCACAATTGCGACGTCGCGTGCATTTCCGGGAGTATCGAAATATCCTATCTCGCCTATCACCACGTTAACGCCCGATCCACCCAATGGGACAGAAACCTGAGCAATAATGGGATCATTGGAAATGATGAACAGCATCCCGTAATACTCCATTACCGATCCGGGATTGAAGGTTATGGTAATATCGGTACTGTTCCCGGGTTCGACGATGAAACCACCGGCGGATGAACTGGTGAAACCACCGCCATCGACCGAGATCTCAAGCACGCTAAGATCAGCAACACCTTCATTGGCAATAGTAATGGGAAGCTCAGCATTCGAACGGAACCAGACCTGCCCGAAGTTAATTTCCTCAGGTGATACAGCTATCACCGGTTCGATAGGCTCGGCGCCGGTTATGGAGGAAACATCGAGTATCCTGAGACCAGCGTTATAATCGGCAATATAAGCATAATAACCACCCATGACATCGACGCCCAACGCCACACCTGGTGTATTATAGTTACCTACCTCATCAAGATTCTGCGGGTCGGACACGTCGATAACTAACAGTCCGTCCTGATTGTCTGCTACGTACAGGTAACTGTCGAAAATAGCAACATCCCACGACTCACTGCCGGTATCATTTCGTCCCACCACTTCGGGATTCGCGGGATCTGAAACGTTGATCACCAGCACACCTGCATCGCCATCGGCAAGGTAGGCGAAATTCTCCTGAACTACAACACTGAATGCGTTTCCATCACTGTCCAGACTTCCCACTCCTCCGGGGTTCGCCGGGTCTGTGATATCGACGATAACCAGACCGTTCGCTCCATCAGCCACGTATGCTAAGTTACCGGCAACAACGACCTTCAATGCGGTTCCCGGTGTATCAAAAGCGCTGATCTGTTGCGGGTTCTGATGGTCGGATACGTTGATAATCAGCAGTCCGTTATCTTCATCGGTAACATAGACATAATCTCCGGAGGCTGCAACGCCCCTCGCAGTACCATCCGTGTCCAGCGAACCAACCTGTTCTACATTCCGTGGATCGGATATATCCACAATAATCACACCGGATGCCCCATCTGCGATAAATAGATATTCACCTTCGAGCGCCACATCGAACGCCTCACCGTCGGTATCTATCGAACCTGACTCGAATGGATCAAACGGGTTGGAGATATTGATTACCCGTAATCCCCTCCTGCGGTCAGCGACGAAAGCGTAATCTCCTTCAACAACCACATCCATTGCCTGACCGGGTGTGTTAAAGAAGCCAACTTCGTCGATTATACCGAGAACCGTTCTTCCCATCAGCGATACGGTCACCACTCCGGTAAACGGATCGTTGGAGGTTATGGTTACGGTTCCCTCAAATATGCCGCGTTCGCTGGCATCGAAAGAAATAT
This sequence comes from bacterium, assembly GCA_013202285.1. Classification (GTDB taxonomy): domain Bacteria; phylum Electryoneota; class AABM5-125-24; order Hatepunaeales; family Hatepunaeaceae; genus JABMRV01. The sequence continues at coordinate 7,954 of JABMRV010000257.1, forward strand.
TAATATCCCGCCGGTCACCGGGTTGAATGTCGAACTCACCATCGAAGTCGGAAGAGAAACGCTCTCCTTCCACAATAACATCGAATACGATCAGCTCAGCGCTGCCGACGTTGCTGATGGTGAAGTCCAGCTCCTCGATGTCACCGAGAACGACGTCGCCGAAGTCCAGCACATCTCTATCTACAGAGATGAATGGAAGCGGATCGCCGATATCGGACACATCCAGGATGCGCAGACCGCTTGCGCCGTCAGCCACATAGGCATAATCACCGATAATCTTCACTCCACGCGCACTGCCGGGTGTATCGTAAAAACCGAACTCCACCGGATTCCCCGGATCGGTCACATCGACCATACGCAAACCGCTCTGGTCGTCAGCGACGTATGCATAGTCACCGACGATATCCAAACTCCAACTGTTGCTTGGAGAGTCGTATGCACCGATTTCTTCGGGCTCTTCAGGGTTGGAAACGTCGATAATACGCACTCCGCCGCCGTAATCCGCCACATAGGCAAGATCGCCCACCAGAAGGGTTCGTAACGCCCATCCGGGAGTATCGATTATCCCGATTTGTTCGGGGTTACGGGGATTGAACAGATCGACAATGATCAAACCGGCTTGCCCGTCAGCCACATAACCGTAATCCCCGACAATGGTAATCCCTCTGGCGAGGTGTGGTGAATCGTAAACTCCCATCTGTTCAGGCTCTTCCGGGTTCGAGATGTCAATTATCAGAAGTCCGGTCTCGCCGTCCGCCACATAAGCCAAATCACCTGAAACTACCACTGCTCTGGCGTCACCGGGAGTGTCGTACACACCTAATACGTTCGGGTTCGCAGGATCGGAAACGTCAACAATCTGCAGTCCGTCGGCGCCGTCGGCGATATATGCTGTTCCACCAACTACCGCGACATCGAAGACCTGACCGTTGGTTCCAACAACACCGACTGAATCCGGATTCGCAGGATTGCTTACATCTAATATCAAAAGACCGCCCGGTCCATCGGCAACGTATGCTGTATTGCCGATAATCGTGACATTCCGGGCTTCACCGGGTGTGTCAAAGAAGCCAACCTCGCGAATTGCGACTGTGACTCCCGTACCGCTCAGTGAAACCTCCAGTTCGCCGGTGAAAGGGTCATCGGAAACGATGGTCAGCGTTCCCGCCGCATCAACATAATCCTCAGGCGTGAAGGTTACGATTACTTCTGCAAACATATCAGGTTCAATGACCAACTCCTCTGCGAAATCAACGCTGAACCAGTCGTCGTCAAGCAGCATATCAGACACGGTAAGGCTTGCGTTGCCGCCGTTGCTGATGGTCAGAGTCATATCCCAGCTGTCACCGACAACGACACCGTCGAAATCCAGAGCATCAGGATCTACTGCAATTTCCGGCGCCATGCCGGTTCCGGTTAATACAACCGTTATGATATTGTTCGCGGGATCGTCGGATACAATTCTGAGAATTCCCTGCAGCTCACCAATTTGGTTGGGTGTAAATGTCACCGTCAGTTCGTAGCTTTCATCAGGTTCGATTACAATCTCTTCCTCGAAGTCCGAGCTGAATAAATCACCCACGATTACGACGTTCGACAGTGTCAGGGGTGCATTACCAGTGTTCCCGATGGTCAGAATCTGATCCGCACTGGAACCGACATCGACTTCACCGAAACCGAGAGTGTCGGGGGAGACCGTAATCACTGGAACAACCTCCTCGATCAGCACAACCAAACCGTTATCACCATCCGCAACGTAGAAGTAATCGCCGAGAACTGCGACGTCGAAAGCCTCGAATTCCGCTTCATCGGGGTGTGACCATTGGTTCTCCATGATCAGATTACCCTCATCATCCCAGGTCAGGACAATTAGACCGTTTGCGCCATCGGCAAGATAAGCATATTCGCCGTCTATAGTCATGTTGTAAGCGAAACCATCGTCTTCGTCAGGGCGGTTCCATTGATCGTGGACTACCGCATTACCTTCGTCATCAACCAGGACAACCAATCCATTTCCACCGTCACAAAGATAGGCGTACTCTCCCGAAATAAAAACGCTGTAAGCCTCCCCCTCGATCTCGTCAGGATGAAGCCACTCATCCATGACTACAAGGTCGCCATTTTCGTCTTCAGTCAAGACGACCAGTCCGTAGTCGCCGTCACTGAGAAATATCCAAACATTCTCACCAACCGGAACGACAGTAACTCCGTTCGCCTCTGTTTCCACATCTTCCGGTTGCAACCAGCGCTGGTGTTCGACAAGGTTCCCCTCATCGTCGGTGGTAACGACATACAGCCCGTCAGCGCCGTCGGCAACGTAGAAGTATATTGCTCCGTCGCGCTCCAGATAGGTTACGCCCTTGGCATAATCGTCGGTCTCGAAATGTCCGGACTGAACGAGATCGCCCTCCTCGTCTTCAGTGAGGAGAACCAGACCGTTCGCACCATCGGCGACCACAATGACTATTTCGCCTTCATTGTCCCAAATAGCGACATCCATTGCCTCGCCGGGATTTTCTTCGGGATGTGCCCACTGTTTATCGATGATTAGATTTCCTTCCTCATCCTCAGTGAGAACAACAAGCCCATTAGCTCCGTCCGCGAGGAAGATCAGAAGGTTCTCCTCGGTTTCCAGGAGGGCGACGCCGGTGGCTTCACCATCTGCTTCGTCGGGATGAGCCCAATGGTTGGCGACCACGATCTCTTGTGCCGTTATGTTACCTGCGGTCGATAACAGAACCGACACAGCGATAAGTATTAATAAACGATATGTCATCTTAATCTCTCCACTGTTGAAACGTAAATGTGGTTGACCGCCGACTGGCGGATCTAATTCATGATGTGAAATTGTCCTCGTTACTACCTTAAGTAAAGGCTGATACTGAGGACAATCAGGAAACAGTATAAACGTCAAACGCCCCGCCGTAGTAATTATCACGGCAAGGCGTTAATTATGAAAATCCATTCTCACAATGAATGAATAGACAGTCTGAATGTCCACTTGAACCACCATTGAAGGACTGGAACGGGATCATCAGTCCATCGACGGAGTTGAACAGGTTTACTATAATCTTCAAAATCATGCTTCCACCTTGAATAAACCTTGAATCAATATATACTAAGTAGCACTGATAATCAACTGATATGATATTTGACGGATAGCGTTTACAAAATTGTTGATTTAATACTCCAGCCATTCCATTGTAAATATCCTCATCATCATCCCCTCCCGGTTTCCGGGGGGGGAATTAAAGGGGGGGGGGCAAAATCCCTTCCTACGTTAGTGGGGGGGGGGATTATAAGGGGGGGTCTCTATTCTTCTCCCCCCC
>JABMRV010000258.1 GCA_013202285.1 bacterium
ACGAGCTACCAGACTGCTCCACCCCGCGAGTTCCAACAAAAATATATACGCTCCATTAACCGCAGTCAAGCATTTTATTATTGAATTCAGCATTTCAAACATTTTTCGAAATACCATTAATCCTGTTGGTGGTTAACCTCACAGTATCGTAGTCCGATCTATCGCCAAATACAATGTCTGCAATATGTGTAATTCTGACATGGGCTCTATCAACATCTTTCCAATTAAAGAGAAAATTGGAATAACTCACTATCACTGAACTGCAAACTTGATTTCACCACTGCTTTGAACCTATCTTTTCGCAGATTGGATTATCTTCGCAAATACAGGGATGACCCAGGATGGCTGAAAAAAAACGGTTTTACATCGTTGTCAATCCGGTTGGTGGCTCTTGTAAGGGTCTCTCCATTCTAAAGGAGGTCAAACCGATCTTAGAACGAGCCGGTGTAGAACTGACTGTAAAGGAGACCGAATATGCGGGGCATGCGTGCGATATTGCCAACACAGTCGATATATCGAGCTTCGAAGCACTCTGCGTTATCGGCGGAGACGGCACAATGCACGAAGTTATTAACGGCATGCTGACGAGGAAAGATAACAATAAACTCCCGCTTGGTCTGATCCCCGGTGGAACCGGAGTTTCATTCATGTATGATCTTGACTGTCTTGATCCGGTTGTTGCAGCAGAATGGATAGTTAGAGGCAATACTCGCCCTATCGATGTTGCCAGTGTGAAGATGGGCGAAGAACTGATTTATACTTTCAACGTCGTCGGCTGGGGTATGGTAACAGATATTATGCTGATGGCGGAGAAGATGCGATGGCTCAGGCAACACCGATACAACGTTGCAACGGTAATCAATCTGATAATGCTCAAACATCGACGAGCAAGATTGATCATCGACGGTGAAGAGCAAACCGGTGAATTCATATTCGCCATGGGCTGTAACACCATACACACCGGTAAAGCAATGAAGATGGCTCCACATGCAAAATTAGACGATGGGCTCCTCGATCTGGTTGTAGTGCGTAAAACCGGCAGATTTCACCTTCTCGGACTGTTTCCCAAGATATTCGACGGTAGTCATTTATCTTCGCCAGCGGTAGATTATTATCAGGTGAAGAAATTCTCCATCATCCCCGATGATGATGTCGGTCTCATCATCGACGGCAATTTCTCCGGTCGTACACCCATAGAAGTCGATGTACTGCCAGGCGCAATACGAGTTTTCTGTTAAACTGCGATCAAGCACAACCGGATCCACCTTTTTGAAAGTCTTCGGTCAGACAGTTCAAAACAAGCGAATATGTTAGTACTGTACTGTAAATAAGTAACTAATACTTCATAATATCTCCTCAACTCCTTTTTTTTCCACCAAATCCAGCTTTGAATGTTATCTGAACACGGCGTTGATATAAAACAACGAATATCAGGCTGAAGCGATCTTGCCTGCTAATAATAAAACCTGTAATTGCAGTACTGATATGGGTTCAGAGGGAATGGACTGTTAAAACGATTGAAGGATTGCGATAAAGATATATCCCGCCTGTTAAATGTTTCATTCCCATAACCGCCCAAGCACTTCATTCAAGTTGATAAGATCCCTTACTCTTCGTTGCACAATTCACACCCTCTGATTATCTTAGAATAGTTTAGTCGGTTTCAAACCTTCACCAGTGTGCTGGATTTTCTTTACAGGTCAGTTAAGGAATGTTCAGCTAAAACTCCAACTTTTTCAACACACTCTCAATTTAAAAGGATGCTTACGTGCGGGATAAGCAGGACAGCAAGTCGCCACCAAACCATGAAGAAGAAGATCTGGCAAAATCTTTGTCTGATTTGATTCAATCCCGAAATCCGCGAAGTATTTTTCACTGGGAACATCCGGAGAATGACAAACCTGATGATAGACCGTCCGAATCCTCTGTAAAAACCGGTTTAATCAATCTCATCGAAGTTGTCAAAGATTGTGTTGTATTGTTGGATTCGGAACTACAGGTCGTAACCCTCAACCGGGCAGCCGAGACTAGGTTTGGTATTGAAACTCATCAGGCAGTCGGCAGACATATTGCGGAAATATCGCCTGAAATCAAGGCGCTCGACCGACTTGATAAATTCAGAATAGTCCTTGAAACAGGCAAGCCTTTTTCTTTGGAGGAACATGCTTCCAACGGTGAACATGGAACAACTGTCAGGCTGCTGAAAGCGTTCAAAGTGGCAGATGGACTCGGTTTGATCTATTCCGATATCACCGAACTCAAAAGCGCAGAACTTTCACTGCGGGAAAGCAACCGCCTCTATCAGAACCTGATCGAATCCTCTCCAGAAGCAATTATCCTGACCGACCTGAATAACAACACAATGCTGGCTAACAAGCAAGCCACTGAGATATTCGGTTTCAAAAATAATGCCGAGCTGATCTCTCACGTCGGCGACTTCTCTCTTCTAACCGAATCCGATGAGCAAGAACGTCTCTCTGAAATGCTCCACAGAGTAATTGACACCGGTCATACCGAAAACGCTGAATTCATAATGCTCGAAAAGGACGACAGCACTCTCCAGGTGGAACTCAGCACTACATTAATATCCGGAGTCGCAGGCAAGCCGGTTGCGTTACTGAACATCATCAGAAGAGTTGCAGAGGGTGAACAGTCGGATGCGGAGAGTTCCGATCACATTCAGCAATTAGAGGAGAATGTAAGTGAGCTGAAACAGATTATATCCGTTACCACTCACGACCTGAGATCACCGCTGATCAACATTAAAGGGTTCAGCAAAGAATTGCGACTAAATCTGGACGAAATAATAACTTCTCTGAATTATGACGAACAGTCTGTAAGCCGACGGACGCCCTCCCAAGATAGTTCCGACGTCAGCTCGGATATTAGCGAGAGGATAGTATCCTCGATTGAGGGCGAGATATCAGAAGCACTAAGCTTCATCGACGCCAGCACAACAAAGATGGATTCGCTGCTTAAGGGTCTGTCACATATCTCCAGCCTTGAGAGGAAAGAGCTGAATATCGTTGAACTCGATATGAACCAGCTCATCTCCGAAATACTCAAGGTTTTCGAATACAAGTTGAAGGAATTAGATATAAACGTCAAGATCGATCTCGGCCTGCCGTCTTGCAAGGGCGATGAAGCGCAGATCAGCCAGGTGTTCTCAAATCTAATCGGCAACGCATTGAAATTCATCGATCCGGAGAGAACCGGAGAGATACAGATATACGGGTGGAAAAAGGGTAGAATCTCAGCATATTGCATCGAGGACACCGGTGTCGGCATCGAAGAACAGCATCTATCAAGAATATTCGAGATATTCTACCGTCTTGATAAAACCACCACCCCTGGAGATGGGCTTGGTCTGACAATCGCTCGAAAGATCCTCGACAGACATTCCGGCAAGATATGGGTTGAATCCCGAGTCGGTTCAGGCAGCAGGTTCTTCGTCTCTTTACCCTCTCTCTATGAGGCAAATACAGCGGAAAAAAGAGAAGTTGTAATCGTCATCGCCGATGCTGATCGGGGAAATGCACTGCTGTTAGAGAAAAACCTTCAGCGCGCCGGTATCGCCAATGAGATGATTCACTTCTCCGATGGACGGGAGACTCTCGATTTCCTGAAAAATGAAGGAAGCATTATCGGTTCAAGAGCCGACAAACGCTACTTACTGATTATAGACCTCAATCTGCCGGAGATTGAAGGGATTGAAGTACTTCAACAGATCAAAGAGGACAACAGACTCAATGAAATCCCGGTAATCATAATGGGAACAACCGATGACAACGAAGTCATTGAGCGCTGCCGTAAATCAGGATGTGATGACTATTTCACCAAACCTTTCGAGTCTGAAAATTTTATTAAAGCATTGAGTAAACTCGGTATGCTCGTAAAAGTGGTCGAGGCACCATAAACTGTAGGATAATTTTGAATTTTAATGTTGAATTCAAAATCAAAAACTGTGAGGATAAGGAAATGAATAAAATGGATCAACAGAATGCCACTGTAGAAAACAGGGAAATTCCATCATCGACTGTCCTGATCGTTGAAGACGATAAAGGATTGCTGCGTTTGATCCAGAATATGTTGAACCGTGAAGGTCATACTACCCAAGGTGTGACTTTGGGACAGGATGCAATTAAAATAATCGATCAGGATCAACCCTCCCTTATGCTCCTCGATTTTCGTCTGCCCGACATGACCGGCATGAAGGTTATCGACACCCTGATAACTCAGAAGAACTGCGTACCCTTCATCGTCATGACAGGTCAGTCCGACAACAACCAGGTTGTTTCGATGATGAAGCTCGGTGCAAGAGATTACCTGTTGAAAGAGGGGGATTATCTCGAACTTCTCCCTCAGGTTGTAAACCAGGTAATCCTGCAATTAGATGCAGAAAAGAAGCTAAAAGAAGCGGAAAACCAACTCATAATAAGTGAAAAACGATACAGACTGCTCTTTGAACGAAATGTAGTAGGAAACTATCAAACTACTCTGGATGGTCGAATCCTGGACTGCAACGAAGCATTCGCGCATATATTCGGTTACAAGTCAAGTAAAGAAATAATGAAACAGAGTACTAATGAACTCTATCTCGATTCCGATGATCGTGGACAGTTCCTCAAACAGTTACGAAAAAAGGGTGTTATACGCAACCATGAGATGTGTCTTAAAAAGAAGGATAACAACCCGGTCTGGATACTGGAAAGTGTCATCATGATTTCAGATGATGAGGAGCCGGAGCCTACTATTCAAGGTTCGATGATAGACATCACTACTCGCAAACAGGCTGAAGAGGCTCTTTGTGCTTCAGAGGAACTCAATCGCGGTATCATAAACACAGCTCCAATTGGTATTATCTACCTCGATATGAATGGAACAATTATCTATGAAAATCCTGTTATGGCAAACCTTATGGGAGATCCCGAAGATACATCATCCAATATAATCGGACAAAAGATTCAGGAGATCCCCAGCATGGTTGAGTTTGGTGGAGACAAGATTGTCAACCGATTATTGAAGGGTGAGGTTTTGGAAGGAGAACAACTGAATTATCTGACACCCCAGGGTGAGACAAGAATATTACAGATCCATGCCGCACCACGACGCGGCTCGAATAGTGAGATCATCGGTGCGGTTTACATGTCCGCAGATATTACCGAGTATCGGACTCTTGAGGAACAATACCTCCAGTCTCAAAAAATGGAAGCTATCGGGCAGTTGGCTGGCGGCATAGCCCACGATTTCAACAATCTGCTGATGGGAATCACCGGGCATTCCGAACTGGCGTTGCTGAAGCTGGACCCTGATGATCCGTCGGTCAATTCTTTTGAGGAGATTAAAAAATCGGCTGACAGAGCCGCTTCACTTACACGCCAGTTGCTTGCATTCAGTCGTAAACAGATACTCGAACCCAAGATTGTCGATTGCAAAGAGATAATTATCAATATGGAAAAGATGCTCAAACGAATCATCGGAGAAAACATTGAACTCGTGACGGTGACAACGCCTGAACTATGGTCGGTTAAGGTCGATCCGGGTCAGATGGAGCAGGTAATAATGAACCTGGTCGTGAATGCGCGCGACGCCATGCCAGAAGGTGGGAAACTAACCATTGAAACGGCAAATACTGAAATTGATAAAAAACACTCTCGTAAATATCCTGAATTGAAACCGGGATTATATATTAAGCTCTCAGTTGTCGATAACGGTTGTGGTATGACCGAAGAGGTCAAGTCGAAAATATTCGAACCATTCTTCACCACCAAGGAACCGGGTAAAGGCACCGGTCTGGGATTGGCGACAGTATATGGAATCATCGAACAGAGCGATGGACATATATCCGTTTCCAGTAAAATCGGGAAAGGAACTTCCTTCATTATTCATCTCCCTATGGTGGGTGACCAAGCGCAGAGCACCAGTTCGAAAGTCGATGCGGATAAGCTGCCTCGCGGCTCTGAGACGATTCTGGTTGTTGAAGATGAAGATATTGTCCGTGATCTGGCATGCAATATATTGAAGAAACAGGGATATAAAGTGCTGGAAGCTTCGTCGGGAAGCGAAGCATTTCAGATGTACCAGAATCATAAGACCCCGATTGATTTGGTGATTACCGATGTCGTTATGCCGAATATGGGAGGTCCGGAATTCTACGCAAAACTTCGTGAAATATCCACTGATGTCAAAGTTCTTTTCATGACCGGTTATACTGATGACACGATTATTAAGAACAAAACGCTTAACTCAGGGACACCAATCCTGCAAAAACCTTTTAAGTTGGCTACGCTTGCCATAAAGGTCAGGGATGTACTTGACAAAAAACTATCAATATACACCGACAGAGAAAAATGACAGAATCAAACAGAATTTCAGAAACTGTTGTAACCGGTTCTTCCGTTGTCAGCGGCAGCGGCTCCAAGAGGCTGGAGGCACGATTGGGAACCAGCGTAGGCGTTGCTATATGTGATCGTGAAGCGGCTGTGGGCGGTCTATACCACATCCTCCTGCCAAAACCGACCGGCATCCCGACTTACTCGGGATCAGAACCTGAGAAATATGCGACCACGGGGATGCCGCTGTTTATCGAAGAACTTTGCAGAGCCGGAGCAAGTAAAGATAGAATGGAAGCGACAATTGCCGGAGGAGCGCTGGTCGGCAAAGTGTCGATGGATGATCTTCATATGAACATCGGCGGTCAGATCACCGAGATCGTGGAGGATATCCTCAGTTGCGAAGGAATCTCAATCCGCCACTCGGAAACAGGAGGATATTTCTGTTCCCTGCTTGACATCGACCTGTTGACATGGGAATGTCATATCAAACCGATCGGCTATCAAAGAGTACCGGTTGAAACAAGCATCACCAAAGCTACTCCGGAAGAGGTAGATAACGCAATCGCACTTGTACGCCCCATACCTCAAATAGCGCTGAAAGTTATCAGGATGATCCATTCAAATAACTATAATATGAAAGACATTGCCAAAGAAGTCAGGCAGGACCAGATCATCAGCGCGAGAATACTCAAGGTATGCAACTCGGCATATTGCAGTCCGAAAACAAAGATAGAGAGTATCGATCATGCTCTGATAATGCTTGGAGAAAAGATGATTCTCCAACTTGTTGTCTCCGCTTCAATGGAAATGTTCTTCAAGGACTTTGAACACGGTTACTCGTTATGCAGGGGTGGACTTTACTTTCATGCCATGGGAACAGCGTTTGTTGCAGAAAAACTATCTGAAATGACCAAGAAAGATTATCCCGATATTGCTTATACCGCCGGTTTACTGCACGATATCGGCAAGGTGGTTCTCGATCAGTTTGTCGGCAGATCGTTCCCCATGTTCTACCGTCGCTTATATGAGGACGAGTTTAGTCTGATTGAGGTTGAAGAAGAATTGATCGGTTGCAATCATCAGGTTGTTGGCGGTCGTCTTGCTGAACTGTGGTCACTGCCCGAGCCGTTGAAAGAAGCCATTTTGCACCACCACAATCCTGAAAAAAGCAGTATCAATCCCGTTCTCACACATCTCGTCTATATCGCCGATCTACTCATATCCCGATTCCAGGTCGGCAATGATCTTGAACGTGTCGATGCCAGCGGGCTTGCTGAAAGTATGGAGAAACTCGGTCTTGATCTTTCGGACCTGCCGTCCGTTATCGAATATATTCCCTGGAAGGAATTGCGAAAACACTCGGCACATTTCTAAAATATCCATGCTGTCTATCCCAGATCACCTGTCAATCCTCATTTCGCTCCTTCTTTGCATACAATCAACTTCATTTGCATTTAATCCAACGAAAAACCCTCAAATAACTCCCTGTGAGTTTGATTCCGTTTTAACGCATGAATTACAGAACATTCTGGATTCTGAGAGGGAGAATCGGGATCTGCAGGGGATTTCTGCATCGATCATTATGCCGGATCAGCGAACCTGGCGGGGAGTAAGTGGACTATCCGAAGCTGAAGAACCTGACAGCATCCGACCGGATATGTTGTTCAGTATTGCCAGCATCACCAAGACTTTCACGGCAGCGTTGTTACTTCAACTTGTAGAGGAAAACAGACTTGATCTGGGTGATTCAATATATCAATGGCTTCCCGCCTTTGAGCATATAGACAGTACTATCACCATCCGACAACTACTCAATCACACTTCAGGCGTCTTCAGCTTCCACGAAAATCCTGCCTGTTGGGACTCACTCTTTTCAAATCCGGATCGGTTCTGGTCGCCTGAGGAGATGATCGAAACATTTATCGAATATCCATATTTCCCACCTGGCGAAGGATGGCATTACTCCAATACGAACTATCTCCTCCTGGGGATGATTATCTGCACTGCCACTGACTCTGAAGTATCTGACCAATTAGGAGAACGTTTCTTTGAACCGTTTGATCTCAACCACACATTTCTCGATATTGAAGATGAACTTGTGGGTGATCTCGCACATGGCTGGCATGATCTGGATGATGACGGTGAGAGAGATGATATCTACTTCATCCCGAGAACGTCATGGTACAGCGCCCTCTGGACGGGTGGAGCGATGGTTTCAACAGCGGAAGATATATCCATCTGGTCACAGGCTCTGTATGGTGGGGAAGTTCTGGATCAAGCGTCACTTGAGGAGATGCTTGACTTTGGCGAGATTCCCCACGGTTGGAATCCCATCACCGGTTATGGATTGGGTGTAGAACTTTTCGAACTGTATGGCAGGGAACTCTGGGGGCATGCCGGTGACATCCCGGGATACAATTCATTAATGATATATCTGCCTGAAGACAGCGTAAGCATAACAGTGTTGGTGAACAGCGATGTGGATAATTCTTCAAACGAAATCGGGTACAGATTGCTCGAAGCTATACTCGATTATCTTGATGCTCCGCCCCCCCCCTCATCCCTCATCCCTCA
>JABMRV010000259.1 GCA_013202285.1 bacterium
TCAATGAGATTGCTTCGCTACGCTCGCAATGACAATACGATATTTCAAGTTGCTGTCAGGTTTCAATCCATCACTGACGGATTGAAACCCGACTTGTGATCACGTATCAAGTACGGGAAGTCGTGCCACCCGTCGTGTATCTTTACAATGTGTGGCACGAGTTGCTTGCAACTCATGTCTCAATACAAAATTGATTTCAGCGTACCAGCCATACGTTGGATTCGCCGACAGGAATGTCGGCGCTCCCCATTCGATGTAGCAAAGAACCAGTATCTCTTACATCTTACACAACAAAACTCACCAAGTCAATAGTTTTACAAGGATGAAAGATGAAAGAGCAGGACGGAATAAATCCATCCTGCTCTTTGATAGAATAGTACGACAGGTCTCTGTGCCTGTCGAAGAATTGGTGAAAAGATTATTTCAGCAGGAGTAGTTTTCGGCTTGCAGTTCTTGTATCGGCATTGAGTCGCAGAATGTAAACACCTGCAGCGAGAGCTGATGCGTCGATGCTGTAGCTGTATCGTCCTGCCGACATGCTGCCCTCAGCGATGACGGCGATTTCGCGACCCGTCAGATCGAAGAGCGCCAGTCTAACCAAGCCCGAATTGGAAAGCTCGAAGCTGACGTTGGTAACAGCGTTGAATGGATTGGGGAAAGGATTGTCGAGCTGGAAATAATATGGAGAAACCGATCCGTCTTTTTCTACTGCAAGCGGACCGACTTCATCACCCGAGCTGGGAGCGATGGCATAATGTCCCCAGTTTTCTGTGAATATACCCTTCATCCATTCAAAACTGGTATGTGTGACTATTCCATCTTCTTCGTCGAGGAAGAGACTGCGATTCTTTATCTCGACAGGTGTTAAACCGTTGGTGTTGAACCAGGCGAGACCCTCGATGGTTTGATTGGTTATCGCCCAGTAACCTCTATCCAGGTCTTCTTGATAAATACCTTCGATCCAAAAGTCGAATGTCTGGACAAGCACACCTTCCAATTGTTCGGCACGTTCAAGCCAGACCAGTTCTCCCAGATCGACAATTAGAGGCTCTGGTACATCATCGCTGCCGATTACCGAGTAACTCTCCACATCAATATATGTGGCGTATTCCCAGTGTCTGGAATCCTGCGGATCCTGTTCCATCACCATGCCGGTAACCTGGATCACCGAACCCTTTTCCAGTTCGTCGTCGATACCGCGCACGAAAAGACCCGACCAGTCACCCTCGCCATTTTGAATGGCATAGGCGCCGTACTGCTGGTTGAAGGTTGTCGATGTTGTGACAACTCCACTGGTTGTAACGACATAACCAATGTACGGCGATAGGTCGTGGCTCCATTCAAGGTGCGGAAGTGTCTGGATATCCTGGATGGTGAGAATGCCGTCTTCACGCACGACGTATGACCAGTACCAGATGGATGACGGTCCGTATCCGTAAACATCCTCGTCGTTTGTGGCGCGAATTTTGTACCATACGCTGACGCCTTCATCCTGAGCGGGAATGGTTCCAGCGTAAATGTCGCCTTCGACGTTCTCCATTGCTACGGATTGTTCATCGCCTTCATCGATGCGGTAGAGCAGGGTTACCTGCTCAAGTTCGTGACCTTCATCGGGAGTGACATTTGCTCTCACATGAACAGGATTACCCGGTGTGGGAACGCCGGGATCACGAACGCCGTCTTGAACGAGCGGTCGGAAGCTCATGTGGAAAGCCGGTCCATCTTCCCAAATTTCCTCACGCAGAATTTCATCTACCGGAATTTTCTGGTAAATCATTGGATTTAAAGTGTTGGAAGTGATGTCGTCCTGCACCGACGTACCGGCTTCCTTGTCGTTGATGTAAAAGATATGCAGATAATCATCGACCATTTCGGCAACCGTTGGATATCCCTCGCAATCAGCCTCACCAGGCTCCGGTAAATGTGTAGTGGTTTCAACAACCATCGTCGGCATATACCAGGTATCACCGTTGTCCTCGGAAACGGTTACTGCTATATCGCCGTTGCACCGTCCATAACCATCCCCGTCAACATAATCGTTGAAGTCATCGGTAGGATAGTAGTTGAAGACACAGTACAGATCGCCGTTGTCATCATAGGCGAGCGAAGGATAGCAGACATTCGACCGCCATGCGCCAGGTGTGGGCCACTGGACGATTTCGTTATCTTCGTTTCGAATCTGCTGTGAGAACCAGCCATCGGCAACGGGGGAGATATCATTGGTCTCTTCCGACCAGTGAAAGAGATATGAGTAGTCGACCGTTAAGCCGTCGATGGGCGGCGATTCCTGTGAGAGAGGATTCCACAATAACTTACGCGTATCGAAGACGATATGTATGTTGTCGTCAGGGTCGAAAATGACATCGTGAGTACAGTAGGGAAGAAGTGTATCACCATAGACGTTGCGGTCCACACGATTAGCATCGGGCATGATGCAGTTTGTAACGTTGATCGGTTCGTCGAAATTCCAGTTTTCCCCGTCATCCGTGTATGCAAGCCACAGGTCGTTGTTCATCTGGTAGGCGAGGAAGCCATCCCATGGACCGGGTGCAGGGATACCGAGTCGAGTGGAAATCCAGGTTATAGCAACCCTGTCGCTGTTGGGAGAGCGTGCGATTCGATATGTGTTAAGATGCGTTGTTCCAACTTCGGACGGGAAATCTACATCGTAATCAATATCTCCATATTCATCGAGAAATGCCGGAAGGTAGGCGATACCGATCTCATCGGTGATGGGATTTCCGATAACGTGAACTGCTCCATTGCGCGATGCAACGCCCTGGGGCCAAAGTATAAGGTGATTGGGATAGCTTGGAAAAATGGTATTTGTAAAAGCTGCGTAATATGGCTCATAGTCGATACCAGCAATCCAGACATAGTCATCTTCAGCTCGTTGCCTATAATGAGCGAAGACAATTACGCGCGGTATTTCCTCCATGGTCAACGTCAGACATCCATAGCCACTCTTGTCACCCTCCTCAAATGTAACACCGTCCTCTCGATACCATTCGTCATTCCGGTAGAAATTGTACTTCTGATGACGAGTGCTGAAATCTATATCATATGCATCCATCCAGGTAACATGAACTGCACCATCCGGATCGACTGCGATCCATTTACTGATTGCTCCGTTGCTCATGTAATCATAGTATGTTTCACCGGCAATGGATATTTCACCTATGTAGTCATCCCTCCGCGGTGTCCAGGAATGATCCGGTTGTACGTAACGATCCGTCGGTATCGGATCTGAAAGTGTAACTATCCTGTCAGCCGGCAGATCGCATGGAGCCCGAAGGGAATGTTCCGGAGCCGCTATCGATCCGCTTATCAGCAGCAGGGAGATACAGAGACAAAGTGAAAGCCTCATAAAAACCTCCTTTGTAAAATTGTCTATTTAGTACCTGTTGAAGAAGTTCAGGATATAATTCATCCCGCAGATGCGGGATCGTTATTCCGGTGAAAGCTGGAATCCATATAATAACAAAGACATGTCTGGATTCCCGCCTGCGCGGGAATGACACTGAAGGAACTTTATTAAAAAAGCACTATTGTAGAAGAATTATTTTTTTCTGTGATGTCATTCCACCCGAATTGAGTCTGATGATATATAGACCGCTGGGGAGTGCGCCTGCGTTCAGTGTCAGGTTATGCTGACCTGCCGCGGCTTTCCCCGAGAGAAGCAGTCTCACAAGTCTGCCGTTTAGATCGAGTAATGTCAATTGTACATCACCGGCATTAACTAATCTGAAACCGATACTCACGCTCGAATTAAATGGGTTCGGGTAGGGATTGTCCAGACCGAAAACTCTCGGCTGCAGTTCTGCATCCTGTTTAGAGTCAAGATATGGGTCGGGAGTCGTGGTGGTGAACTTGATCGCTCTCTCCGGCTTTAGTGTATCTGCCGCTGGATGATACCTGTTGGAAAAGGTAATCTCCAGTCCACGCAGGTGCAGCCAATCCTGAATGCCGACAGTTGCGAAATTGGTTTCGTCTCGATCGACAACTTCCACATCCAGGTATTGGAACAGAAATACTCCATCCCCGGTCTCTGTTTCAACAACCTGTGGGTCATACAATACAAGTTCGAAAGTCTGGAGATAGTCTTCGGCGCTTGTACGGGCATATACCCGGCTCCATTCGATAACGAACCTCGCCTCGTTCTCATCGTATCGTGTGAAGACATTAATTACATCTCGTTGATCATCTCCCAGGCTTTCACCGACGAGATCCTCCCAAAATGGCGCTATCATGGTATGCGGTCCAAGCGATGACGGCATTCCCCAGTTGCGAAAGTTGAAATACGAGGTTGTTGCCTCGAAGCTCACCCAGCCGTTTGAACAGATTGCAATTGAGTTATATTCCCGGTTGTAGAAGACGAAACTGAATGGCAGGTCCATTACGAACGTCGAATCATCTCCCAATTCATGATGCACGGCGTCTTCTCCATCGTAGTTGGGATCGAGTTCGATCCAATCGAAATCGGGGACCTCCGGATACCTGTCATCGTCGATATCCTCGTAAGCATAGTAACCGTAAGCATCCGGTCCGACAGGATCATCCTCTTCCACTACACCGATGACGATGTTAAAGGGCATTGTATTGACATAATCACCATCTTCATCGGTGAAGCGGGCGATCAGTGTAACCTGCCTGCCATCGGCTGCGTTCTCTGCAACCGCTACTCTGAAGGAGTTTCCGGCACAGTCAGCCGTTTGACCGACAGCGATGTCTCCAAATTCGGCTTCACCATCAGTGATGTTGACGGAATTGTCGTATGTGATTAAATCTGCAGTCAGTCCTGACAGATCCATAGAACCGGCGTTATATACGGTTATGATCAATTCACTGTTTTCACCATGGTTGGCAGATCCTCCCTCAAATTCATGACTCTGATACTGAACAACACCTGTGGCGATTGGCAGACGGAACAGAGCAATGTAGCTGTTATCCCCTGAATCGGTGATTTCAAGTTGGAAAGGTACATGATCCGCTGAAGGAATTGTATGAGCGAGCACTACTCGATATGCATTTTCCCCGGATGCGGTCCCGCCTGCGACAATATCGCCGAAATCAGCCTGGCTTTCAATCACCTCGATTGACTCCAGGATACTTGAAAGCGTAGCGCTTATTCCGTTAACATCCGTGCTTCCAGTGTTTCTGAGTGAGACCGTTAGGTTGACCGGTTCACCGGTGAGCAGACGTTCATCACCCTGGTCGTTCGATATGGTGACACCGTTGTAACCGATATTTCGATCCGGCAGAAGAACAGGAATTGATTCCATGTAAGGAGCCGCCTGATGTGCGATTACGGTTATTTCAAGTTCGCCTACGGTGTCGAGTTGCACCGGGATCAACGCCAGACCGTCCGCATCTGTCAGAACGCTGATTTCCGTCTCATCCGCTTTATAGAGGTTGACCATCGCACCGTGCACGGGTTCGTCGTCCTCGTTGCAGACAGTGAACAGAGTATAGCTGTCACCGACAGAGAGTGCTTCGGGGTGATCGACATTAAGAATTTCCGGCGGAGTAAGATAGACATTTATCTCCGGATCACCCAGGAGATTGTAGATGTGGAAGTAGAACTCCACTAAGTCGCCAGCGCGTTGTTTTTGTGGAAAACCGCGCCAGATCTCCATTTTTGATCCGAGGACCAGGGGACCGAATACTCTTGTATTACGATACAGCAGGCTGAAGTAATACCCGCTGAAGATAGGATTGTTATAACCTGATTTTGTATGCAGATATGATGGAGCGTACGCCCCGAGTGCGGCTGCAGGATAAGACCTATCACCCCGTGTCAACGCATATTCTGCAAAGCATTCAATGTGGTTGTCATTTGCGAAATCTCCGGTGTTACAGCCGATTATTGTGAAAATCGGCAGAAGAGGACCATTATCGAGTTCATAGAGATCCGGTTTGTAGAAATTAGGGTAGTGGGTTCCGCTTGCATCAGCCCAGCCGCGATAACCTACTATATTAACACCGCGATTGATTGCCTCGATGATCGGTTCAGAACTGATATTATCTCCATCCTGACGAAAATAGGAAGTAAAGACATCGAAATGGCGGTCAATCAATCTTTCCTCAAGCCACCTTAAAGTTTCCACAGGAGTGGAAATTCGTCTGCCGGATTGACCGTAATTACAGCCCCACAAGACGGCTCGGTTGAATGCATCTCTGTTCTCTTCGGCTATTTCTGCGATGTTCATCTCATGTTTGACCATACGTGATAAAGCCGTTGAAACACCGCCGGGAGTTGGAGAGTTGCATGAGATACGCCCGACGAAGAGATCCGGGAAATAGTCGTCCCCTTCGAGCAGGGAGTAATCAAGATCAGAAGCGTCCGGGGGTGCGTTCGGACTATCCGGATCGCGCACATAAAAGGTCGGTAGCTGTATTCCTCCCTGGTTTTCATCACCAAGCAGCAGGACGAACTCCGGGGGGCGATCCCAGTTGTCATAGGCATCCTGAATATAAGCCTTGATCTCTTGTGCGGAGGTTTCACCCTGCAGTGCCATCGGTTCAATTACCACATTGAATCCTTTGCGTCGTTTCCAGTCCCCAAGCTGCGCGGCACGGGGGGCATGGTGCTGATCGGTGATGATTATGTATGAACCGCGCTGAACCTGTTTACCTCCGGAAAGAATATGCGTGAGGTTTCTATTGTTCAGCAGCATTGACTCAAAGAAATCCTCGAAAGCCTGAGACCAGTATCTCTCCGGATCAGGATTTCTGCCGGTTGAACTTCCATCAGGTATGAACTCGAACTCTATTTCCATCCTTTCAGCACATGCAACCTGGTGCTCGTCTGCCAGGTAATGAGCGGGTCTGATCCGAACCGGAGCGACTCTGAGCCACCTCATCCAGACCGGTTCTCCGACTTCAACAGCAGGCTGTCGATCCACTCTACGCAGATTG
Source organism: bacterium (assembly GCA_013202285.1). Classification (GTDB taxonomy): domain Bacteria; phylum Electryoneota; class AABM5-125-24; order Hatepunaeales; family Hatepunaeaceae; genus JABMRV01. The sequence goes on from JABMRV010000259.1 coordinate 6,919, forward strand.
CGTTCGGGCAGACGGTCGCGCGAGATGATATTCTCCACTTCATATCGTACATCCTGAATGTCTCTGATCTTCACGTTGACACTGTATCCATCCGGAACAGCAATCAGCCTGGTGATTACCGGCAGCGCCGGACCTTCAGAATTAAAATCCGGTATTGTTCCAGCCAGATCGACCCTCAGTTTCGGATCGTTATTCATGTCTTCGCCTTCAATCAGAGTGGGTTGTTGGAAATCCAGCGTAACCGTGAACCGGTTGGGACTATCTACTATCGTTTCGATCCTGATGGCTTCATCATTAATCGGTGTGGCGAAGCCTGGGATTGAAAGGATAAGAGAAGCGAGGATTACTGTTAACAGGGTTGACTTCAAGTTCATTATGCTGCTCGCGTTAGTTAGGGAAGTTTCTTATTTCTGTAATATATAAAATTAACTTATACTGCATGCAAAGTCAACTGTCAGTGTAGTGAAAAGACCTGTCATTATGCAAGTATTATTCCTGCCATTATGACATGATGACTGCCATCTATTGAATTAAGAATACCAATGTGAATCTATATCGTTATTTTTCAATATAATACAGTATTGGCATGCTGGTTGCGATAGAAAAGGCAAAAGGAACAGCGGAAAGCAACCGCTGAAATGGAAATATAATCGGAGGAAAATAAAATGGCTTTAGTACGTTGGGAACCCTTCATGGGTAGAAATATCTGGCACGGTCTGGCACACATGCAGAACCGGATGAACCGACTTTTTGATGATCTTGATATGGATGAGGAATCATCTGTTGTCAATTGGTCGCCGCGTGTTGAGATCACGGAACTCGAAGATCGTTTCGAGGTCAGCGCTGAACTCCCCGGCATGAGCCGCGATGACATCAAGATCGAACTCAAGGATAACATCCTCAGCATCTCGGGTGAGAAGGGCACTGTGCACGAGAAGAAAGATCGCAAGCTTCACATCTCTGAGAGAGTCTACGGAAGTTTCAGCAGGTCTTTTCACATTCCGAGTCACGTCAAGGGTGACAAAATCAAAGCCGAATTCAAAAACGGTGTGCTGATGATAAACCTCCCAAAGGTGGAGGATGCAAAACCGAAGCAGATCGAGATTGAAGCTGACTGATTAAAAGGAACGCATAAAAAAGGGGCAACCGAAGGGCGGATTATCGGCTGCCCCCTTGACGTCCGAGCAAACACCTGATACAGAGTGAAGGTGCGCACGGTCGCCGAATTCTTTAACCTCCATAAGAGTTTACAGCAGACATCCTAATCTGCCGTTTACCTCTTAAACGTCTTTTATCCGTAAATGTTCCATCTATCGGTTAGGAGAATATCCATAATACACGGTTTATTCTTCCCATCTGTTAAGTGTTACGGCATTTTCGGCGAAAGATAGATGGTTTTTTTTACTGGAGATTAAAAGTAATGGGGGGAGTACTGGCATTCCCCCCTGCAGAGCAGGGGGGAAAAGAAGGGGGATTTCCTTATTATCGGATTAACATAACCTCCTGTGTGAATACCTGCCCCGCCACCTCTAACCTCACAAAATACAACCCTGAAGCAAGATCATCGGCGGTCAGTGTGGCAGCATGGATACCGGATTGTTTGTGACCTTCAAACA
>JABMRV010000260.1 GCA_013202285.1 bacterium
ATGGACTCAACCAGGCGATATCACTGCTCGAAGATAAAGACTTAACCATCAAGTACATCGTAATGCGTGGAGGTCGTTTCAACGATATGCGCGGCTGGGATCTTGATCCGGTGACCGAGCGCGAGCTACGTGAGAAGGGCATCCTGAAGTATTACAGCGGAGCTCAGGTGATGACCACCTCAGCGGCGCAGATGGATGAGATACTTTTAATTCCGGATGAGCCGGTCGGTAAGATGGCGGTGAGGACACCGATTGCTGTTGAACCGGACAATCGTCCGAGCGAATTCAAGGTTAGCTGGGTAGTGTGGATGGAACTGGCTCTGGGAGTTTTACGCTCCGACCTGCTGGCTAAAGTCAATATCCTCGGATAGGAGGCATAACAGAAAATGAAAAGAATAATTAACCAGCGACCAGGCATTCTGATTCTACCTGAGTCCAAGCTGATCTTCAAACCGAAAGCTGAGATAACGGTTGAGGAGATTACCGATGAAGTCCAGCGAGCGATAACTAAAGGCTGGGTAAAACTTGGAAGTGGCAAAACGGAAACATCTCAGCCGACAGCTAATTCCGATACCCCTACACACGATTGGGAGGTTGACTACTCTCGCATTGAAGAAAACCTTGTCACGATCATGGATAAGATTTCCGGTAAATCCGTAACCGGTGAAATTCAGGAGAAGAAGGGCGATCAGCATTTCACCCTGAAGGATATCGGCACGGTGAAGAAACAACAATTCTGGCCGACTGTCCAGGCATTGGAGCAATTCGATGGCGCTGAGTGACTTAATACAAGCGCTACGCCTCGAGTATTATGACCGCGACGAGAACTCTCCCCTGCTTGAAGACGAGCAACTGGAAAGGGCGCTGCGAAGAGCAATAGTCTCGATCAATAAAGATCTGAAGCGCAGTTATGTGGTCGATAACCAGGGCAGCATGTCACCCGACCTGGAGGACGATGACAAGGAGGTATTGCTGCTGAGCGCCTTGACTGTGGTCTGCCGGATGATGCAGGCTAAGACCGCCCGTAACTTTTCGTTCTCATCGGGCGATAAGAAGGTGGACAAGACGAAGCAACCCGCATACTGGGCGGAGCTCGGCCGCAGTTATCAGGCGCAATACAGCCAAACGGTTTCAGAGCGCAATCCTGAATATGGCGGTGGCGTTCCTGATGTCATACCGCAGATCTATGGACAGGACTGAATATAATCGGAATTCCGGACGCACACGGTCGACCGTGTGGGCAACCTTTAGGCGATCTGGAGTGGTTGGTCGACCAGTTTTTCCGTGTGTACAGGGGCGATATGTTAAGATTACTAGATCATGTTAGAAAGCCATGAGAAACAGATGATCACATTGGACACGGCAGAACTGATACGTGCATCGGGTGAGACAGCGGAGCTTCTACGTCCCTCGGTTGCAGGTGCAGGTGGATTTGCCGGACCGCATGAACCCATAGAAGAATCACTTGGTTCTGTACCGATTGAATTCCACCAGCTCTCTCCTGATGAGTTGAAACAGATTGGCGCGGATGGTATGTGCTCGATGTTGCCGGAGACTGATGTAGCTGAAGGAGACATACTGATTCTCAACGAGGTACGATATCGCGTCTCGGATGTAAAACCGGTGAACTGTTTCGGAGCTGTGTCGCATCTAATTGTCAAGCTTGAACGGGAGTATGAAAGCCATGATTAAGGTCGACGTTGACATGAAGTCAATTGAAGGTGTAAAGAGTCTTTTCAAACGTTATCCGGGAGAGTTGAAAGAAGCGGTTTACGAGGGAGTTCAGATTATAGCAACTGAGATACAGCGCACAGCAGTTGAGAAGTTGAAAGAACATGGCGCTATCGATCTGGGGCAATTGTGGAACTCGATTAACATTCAGCGGATATCGTCCACCGAGGTCATCGTTGGGACTAATGTCGAATACGCGGCAGCAGTGGAATTCGGAACCAAGGGGCATTGGCTCACCATCGACAAGATTCCGGGGTTCCGGAACTGGATGAGAAGACATGGGATCGACCTGAACAAGAAGATGAAGTATTTCTACGTGCATCCAAAACCAAAACCGTACATGGAACCGGCATATCAGGAGGGGAAGCAGATAGCGCCCGGTATCATTCGGCGAGAAGTCGAGGCGGCAATGCTGCGAGTAGGACTTTGAAATTGCAGCGTGCCATATCGAAGTATCTGACGGATAATATACCCCACCTGCATGCTTTCAAGGACGAGATCGCCTTTGTCGCTGCTGGCAATCCTTATCCTTATTTCCTGATCGACCTGATATCGACGCGTAAACGCAATCTCGGAACGGGACTCTGGGACAGAACAGAAACGACAGAAGACAGCGCATCACAGATAAAAGTGACCAAACATCACAAAGTTCTGCGCTTCACGATTCGAGCTGTGAACAGTTCCGAAAAGAACGGAAATGTAATTGTAACTGAAGTTTCCGATCAGATTGACACTTTGTTATCTGATCTATGTCGTGAAGGTTCGGTCAATCTGGTCGATCCGGTATCCGGTGAAAGCTTGCACATAGAACAAGCGATTTTTCAAGGTCGATCTGATCTGGCGCCGTTAGAAAAAGGAATGCCGTTCGTTTACCAGCAAACGCTCTCATTCCTGTTTGTCGTGCATCGCTTCAAAACGAGGGTGGTCGAGAACAGGATGGAAAGTGTCAAAATAGAAATTTAGGAGGTGACATGCCTCGCAAGAAAGACAACAGCAACAGCAAAATGAGGATATCCACTGTCATCAGACAATTGAATATATCACCACATCTGGCAGCGGCAGTGATGGTGAAACATAACCTTAAAAACTCGGACCGCATCGAGCCCGATAAGTTCATAATTATGGTTGAAGCGTGGCGGAAGCAGCCGGTGGGAGGTAAATGATGGCGACCAAGATTATTAAGGACGTTTACACAGAATATCTATCCGGATCGGTAATCGTGACGCCACCCGCTTCCAACATCGAGTTTATCGCTGGGGCTGCTGAGGGTGGACAATTGCTAACGCGCTATACCATTTCCGATAAGGATACTGCCAGACAGATATTTCGCGGTGGAGAGCTGCTGCGAGCAATACAAGAGCGACTTGATGCCGGCAGTTCAATGATTTACGCGGTGCGGATTGGTGACGCGCTGAAGGCAGCTCTGATCCTGAAGTCGGGTGAGACCGACGTGATCCGGATTGAAGCAGTCGAGCCCTGTTCACTGTGGAATGGCATCGAGGTTGATGTGACTGTGGACGGCGATTCAAGAACGATTGAAATCACCAATCCAGAAACCGAAGAGACCAACGCTTTTGCGGGTGACACCAATGAAGCGCTCGTGGAGGCAATCAATAATGGTCAAAGTTTGGTTGTAGCATCGAAGCTCTCAGATGATCTGCCTGATGCTGTTGAAGGTCAAAATCTCAGCGGTGGTACGGACGGTTCGGTCTTGATTAATGGCGACTATATCGACGCTATAGAGTTTTCCGAACAGTTCTCGGACGTGTCCTGGGTGCACTTCGTTGGTGCAGATTCGCCAGACTTGTGGACTGCGATTGTGACCAGTTGTCAGAACATGATCGAGAACATCCTCGGTGAACGCTTCGCCCTGCTCGATCTACCTCGTTTTGAATCGGTCGATCCGGATCATATCACTCCTCAGGAAATTCAGGACTACGTCGATAACTGCATCTCTCTTAAGGAAGACTTTACCAACCGCAATGCGGTGTTCTTTATCGGTGAAGCAAAGTTCCTGGATCAGGATGGTGAAGAATATATCAGTCGGGTGAGTTCCGCATGCAGTGGTAAGATGGCATCTGTGCCGTTGCAGAAGAGTCTGCTTGGTGAATCACCGGTGAACATCATCTCACTGGTTCCGGAGTTCGGGCGCGGTCATCAAGTGCAGCTCATCCAAGCGAATATCAATTATCTGCGCACCCAACCAGGCATCGGCAAGATCATCGCCCTGTCAAACAATGCACCTCCAACTGGTGAGACCTACAACCGGATTGAGAAGTTGCGGGCAGTGTATAGCGCCGGCAAACAGGCGCGGATCGCAGCCTTTCCCCACCTCGGACGACCGAACGATGAAGGAGGAGAGGGTCTGAAACTGCTCGAAGAGGATATCAAACGACCATTGGAATTGATGAGACAGAAGGGCGAAATCGACAGCTATGAATTATTGGTAACCTCGACTGATGAAATGCGGACGTTGGGTGAAGCGCAGGTGACGCTTTCCGTTAACTCGATGAAAGCGTTCGAGATCATCTTGACCAAAGTTTATCTGGATTAGAAAGAAGTGAGCAAGTTTTCAAGTAAGCAAGTGATCAAGAAAGAGTTCGCAGGATGAAACTTGATTACTTGATCACTGAAATGAGGGAAAATCAATATGCCTGACTTAATAGAAGACTTAGGATTCGCTGACGGAATCTCTGGCAACTCGATCAAGATGTTTCTGGACGGTGTACCTGTTCTTGCTCTGCAGAATTTCAACTGGAAGATCAAGAAAGGTAAGAAACCGCTGTTCGGAGCTGGATTCAAAACGGCGCACGGTGTGACCCGCAGCGCTCACAAGATTTACGAGATCGACTTTGAGATCAAGGAGATATTGATCAATTCGGCTATCAATGTAGCGCAGACCGCCAAGAATGCGATATTCCTGTCGACATTCGAGGATTTTACCGATATCCGCAATGCGGTGATCATCATCATGTATCCGGGCGCGGCGGCTGTCCGTTCTAAGACTTTCACAGGGGTGGAGATTACCGACCAGGAGGGTGGCTTCTCCGACAGTGAGGATGCCGAACCGATCGG
>JABMRV010000261.1 GCA_013202285.1 bacterium
AAGAAAAAACAGTTTCTACGCCCGGTTCGAAGCCCAATATCTGTACCGGTTGAATGCGGGAATCTCACCGGTCGGTCTCATATTCAAGGCGGGGATCAAACCTGCGATCAGGTTTATCAGACGATATTTATTCAAAGGCGGCTTTCTGGACGGCATACCCGGTCTAATTACAGCCTGCTTTGATGCCTGGAATCAGGCTGTACGCTGGTTCTGGCTATGGGATATTAAGCGGCGCGGTAATCGAAGGGATGAGGGATGAAACGTCCGAAGGGTGAACGAACTCCGATGCTCGAACAGTATATGACATTCAAACGGCAGTATGAAGATGCGGTGCTGTTCTACCGGATGGGTGATTTCTACGAGATGTTCTACGAGGACGCCCAGATAGCCAGTGAAGCTCTCGGTCTGAGGTTGACATCCCGTGCGCATGGGAAGGCGGCTAAAGTCCCGCTGGCGGGTTTTCCCTATCATCAGTTAGACAATTATCTAACCAGAATGGTTGATAAGGGCTTCCGAGTTGTAATTGTAGAGCAGGTGGAAGATCCCAAGCTGGCAAAGGGGCTGGTTAAACGGGATGTTGTTAGAATTGCAACTGCAGGTACAAATCCGGCGGACCTTGAGCGGGATGAACCGGCTTCTTCGCGTATTGCTTCATTCATCAGGGATAAGGACAGATGGGGTTATGCCTGGGCGAACGTTGCAACCGGAGAGTTCCACGCTGGTGAATTCAGCGAAGACGAGATGAGTTTCCTCTCTGGTCAGGTGGATCCGGTGGAAATCGTTATCCCTGAATCACGTCCTGAGATCGGTCCGGCGCCTTCCGGCAAAACGGCTCAACCGATGGTGAGCAAACTGGTTGACTGGGTATGGGAGACGGCTTTTGCACGTAAGACGCTCATCGACCATTTTGGCACGGTTGGACTAAAGGGATTTGGGCTCGAACATCTCGACCTGGCAATTTCAGCGGCAGGTGCGCTTCTCTACTATCTGAAAGGCAACCTCCATACTGAGATAAGTCATCTAATCAGCCTGTCTCGTGCCGATGTGTCGAGCAGTCTCTATATGGAACCGACAACCAGGCGTAATCTTGAACTCACCGAATCACTGTCAGGAAACCCGAAGGCAACCCTGTTCTCAGTCATCGATCATACCGTAACCAATCCCGGTAGAAGGCTGCTCTACAGCAGGCTTCTCGAACCGCTTGCAGACAAAAATCGTATTGATGACAGGCTTGATGGAGTAGGTGAGCTGAAGAGTAGTACTGATCGCAGGTTACGTCTGAGAGCATTGCTCAAACGGATCGGAGATCTGCAACGTTCACTGGCGAAACTGGCTACGGGCAGAGGATCAGCAAGAGATCTGGTAGCCATTCGGGAGACACTTGGAATTTTACCGGATTTCTGTCTGGTGATGGATGGAGTCAAGAGCAAACTGCTTCAGGCTCTGACAGGGTGTTTCGAGACCTTGCCGGACTTGAAGAGCAAACTGGACGATGCTTTAATCGATGATCCACCGCTTATCATTACCGGTGGAGGAATGATCCGGGAAGGATATGACAACCGGGTCGATGAACTGAGGAAAATCGGTGACAGCGGCAGGACATGGATCAACGATTACGAGAAGAAAGAGCGGGATCGTACCGGTATCCACAACCTTAAAGTGGGTTTCAACCGCGTGTTCGGTTATTTTATCGAAGTAACCAAATCTCATCTCAGTAAAGTGCCGGATGATTATAACCGCCGGCAAACACTTGTCTCAGCCGAGCGATATACAACAAATGAATTAACTGAATATGAAGAAAAAGTGCTGGGAGCGGAGGATGAGATAAATCTTCTGGAGAATGAGATCTACCGGAGTCTTGTAGAACAGACACTCTCACAATCGGCAGAATTACAGGAGAATGCCCGGATACTGGCAGAACTGGACGTAACATCCGCTCTATCTGAATTAGCCGAATCGGATAATTACTGCCGCCCGGTAATCGATGGCACTGCGAAAATTGCCCTGAGCGACAGCCGTCATCCCGTTGTTGAGAAGCTGCTACCACCTGGTGAGCAATTTATTCCGAACGATCTTGACCTCGGTGGAAAGAACAATCTGATACTCATCCTGACAGGACCGAACATGGCGGGGAAATCAACATATCTGCGTCAGATTGCAATCGCTGTGATCCTCGCACAGATGGGATCGTATATACCTGCATCGAAAGCCAGGATAGGATTGGTCGATAAGCTCTTCACCCGCATCGGCGCGCTGGACAATTTGGCAGGCGGTGAATCGACATTCCTTGTCGAGATGCACGAAACAGCTTCTATTCTTAACAATGCAACCAACAAGTCACTGGTGCTGTTTGACGAGATCGGTCGTGGTACATCGACTTTCGATGGGCTCAGCCTTGCCTGGTCTATTGTCGAGTATCTTCACCAGAATCCCCGCTTGAAGCCACGCACCCTGTTTGCCACTCACTTTCACGAGATGGTGGATCTGGAGAATTACCTTCCTGGAGTCGTCAACAGGAATGTAGCAGTGCGTGAATATGAAGACAACATTGTGTTCCTGAGAAGGATTGTCCCCGGCGGTTGTAACCGTAGTTTCGGAATTCATGTCGCCCGGATGGCGGGACTTCCACCGGAAGTGGTGGATCGTGCGCGTGAGGTTCTGAGCAATCTTGAGGCAAACGATATCAATCCTCTCGAAAACAGCTGTCTATCCGTTAAGGATAAATCGAAAGTCAAAAAAAAGGCTCTTCCCAAGCCTCACATTGCCCAGTTGAGCTTGTTTGATCCGCTTGAGAAGAGGCTTCGCAAACTGTTGGATGGAATCGATACCGAAAAGATGACGCCCGATGAAGCAATGGAACTGTTGGCAGAGTTGAAGAGGATTTTATAAATGAAGAGTTTATGAGAGTATTAACAAAATACTGAATCCAATACGTTGTCATTCTGAACGAAGTGAAGAATCTCGTTTCCATTCCCCCGCCGTTGGAGATTCTTCGTCCATCGGCTGACGGATGACGAAGCAATCTCCACCTTTTAAACTACTGAGATTGCTTCACTTCGTTCGCAATGACAAATGATACTTAATAAAGTAGTAGTTTAATCTTATTCGTTATGTACTTGAATCGTTTTTCAGCTTCTCCAGTTCTTTCAACTGGTCAACTATTTCACTATTATGTGGTTCAATCATCAGCGCTTTCCTCGTCAATTTCAAAGCCTCTTCCAATAGACCATTCTTTCTCTTAACAACAGCAAGATTACACAAAGCCTTGAAATTGTCCGGTTTCAACTGAAGGGCTCTATTATATGAGTCCTCAGCTTCATCTAACCTGTCAAGTTTGAAAAGTATATTGCCAAGGTTGTAATGTGCGAGAGGATAATCCGGTGAATAGCTTAACGCCTTCTTGTAGAACTGTTCGGCTTTTACATAATTGCCCTTCCTGTCTAAGAGTGAACCCAGGTTTACCAGCGCTTCGGGACAGTCCTGTTTGATATGCAAAGTCTTGTGGAGTGTCTCTTCGGCTTCATCAAGATGACCGAGGAGAGTCATTACTCCGGCGAGATTGGACAGAGCTGAAACAGATTCGGGTCGTGCCTCAACTGCTGATTTGAAGCGCTTGTGAGATTCCTGGTAATTACCTTCAGAAAAAGCCTGGACGCCAGCCTTGAATCTTTGGGAATACTCTTCCCAGGGAATTTTTTTATCTTTGTCTAAGGACATTTAATAATCGTTCAGTATTACACAATAAAATATTACAGATATTATTCATGTTCAGACAGGTGATAGTGTTGACTGTTTCAGTATCTGTCTGATTGTTTATTTTCAATTCTAAGGTAAAATATAGAGGGTTTATTCAGGATTTCGTGTGATCTGCATCAAGTTTTTGTTTTTTTTTATTATTTCAGGGTGTTATTGAATTGACCAGATTGATAACATCCTTGCGGTTGGGATTAATCGCCACAGCCCTTTTAACCAGATCAAGAGCTTCGTCCTTGCGTCCCAGCCTGTTCATAAGAAGGGCGAAACCGCACAATGCCTTAATATAATTCTGATTCAGTTCTATTGCCGCTTTGAAGGCTTCTTCTGCTTCTGCATACTCACCCCGTTTAACGAGGATGTTTCCGAGGTTGTAATGTGCGAGAGATGAATCAGGCTGTGAATTCAACATTTCCCGATATAACTGTTCAGCTTCGTCGAGTCTGTTCAACCTGACCAGTTCCTCACCTTTGGTAAGATTCTCAAAGTGTTTGACAAGCTCGATTGACGACTTCAAATGGGGGTTAATGGACAGGACTTTCCTGGCAAGTTTTAGCGCATCATTATAACGTTCCTGATTTTCCCTGATCGAAGTATAGTTGTGGTAGGCGGCGATGTAATCAGGTTTCAGCTTGATAGCCGATTTATAAGACATTTCAGCTTCGTCAAGCCTCCCCTGCTTGAAAAGAATATTACCAAGATTGTAATGGGCAAGAGCGTATTCAGGATTGTATTTCAAGGCTTTGCGGTATGCATGCTCTGCCTCATCGATCCTTTCTTTTCTATCTAATAACGAACCGAGATTTGTCAACGCTTCAGGCAAGTCCTTCTTTATCTTCAGTACTTTGCGGAGATTTTCCTCAGCTTCATCAAGTTTACCCATGTAAATCAGGATACCTGCGAGGTTTGTCAACGCGATAACACCCGTGGGACGAGCCTTAACGGCGAGCTTGAAACTTCTGTATGCTTCCTTATAGGCGCCTGCTGAGAAAGCCTGAATACCGAGGGTGAACCATCTGACATATCTGTCTCTGGTTCTGATTCGTTCTTTGAACTCATTATACAGACCTTCATAACTTTTAATACGTAAAGCTTCAAATGGCTTGGTTCCGGTGGTTTTTGCCGGTCGTATCATCTGACTGCCACCGAGCTTGATCCCGTCAATACCAACAACGGTATCCCGAAGTGAACCGGTAATGAGTATATGCGGCTCGTTCAGCTCCGCTCCGGCGCATGCCTCGATGCGTTTTGTACGCGCGATTGCATATCCCTCAGGTGTGACACCCTGTCCCCAGACGCTCTCAGCCATGGTTACTCTACCGAGTCCGATTCCTATTCGAAGTCTAAAGGGTTCTTTGTTATCATTGATGCGCGCTGTATTGAACCTTGATCTTGACCATTCAACCTCCAGCAAAACAGCTATATCAAGGGCATAGGTTACGATTTCTTTGATATTACTTGATTTAAGGAGAATAATGACTTCATCGCCATAAGCTTTCTTATAGAGGATTGCTTCCTCCCGAGCAATACTGAAACGGGAGTATTCATCAACAGCACGGGAGGCAATCCTGTGATATTCACGAATCATCTTGTTGTAACCGCCGGGGGGTGATGTCTCAGCAAAGAGAGAGGAATTCTCAATATCAGCGATGATGATTAGTGCTCTGACGGTCTTTTGACGTTTTGATGTCTTTCGGGAAGCCATCGGATAGAGTTATGATTAAAAACCGTAATTCAATGAGAAATAGTATTGTGGTATCATATCAGTTTCGTGGGACCAAGCAATATCCCACTCAATGGGAAATATACCAAGATCAAACCTGATTCCAAAGCCATAACCGCTCGACCAGTCTTCACCTCCGGGAATGTATTGATTAATATCAAGTACGCGCTCCCCATTTTCGTCCCGTGTGGAGGAGGAGAATTGCTTGCCGGAGTACCAGGCAGTTCCGATGTCTGAAAACAGTATGCCGCGGATGTTTCTGAAATATACCGGCAGGGGCCAGCCGAAAACAAGATGACGAATGAAGGGAAAACGAAACTCAAAATTCCCCAAAAGGTAGCGGTTACCGACCTGATTATAGAAGCCGACCCCTCTAAGCGGTGTCACGAACCTGGAAAAGTAAATATCTTCCATGTTAATGGTTACCCTGCCCGCCTGATTATCAAAACGATAATTAAACCAGTTCGTCATCCCTCCAAGAAAGAAACGCTGCGGGTTTTTGCCCTCGGAAATTGCTCCACTTAGGCGAAAGCCAAAGGTGTAATCCTTGTGGTAAGCATAATATCTTCGCCAGTCAGCAGACACGGTTTTGAAATCAACACCTTTCCCGGATGATCCTTTGCCGATATAAGGACTCCAGGTGAAGTCAACTCGCCATCTCCCGCCGTTTGCAGGCGAGGTTGACCAGCGCCAGACGGATGTGTCATGAACATAACCGATACTTGGCAGAACGGAAGATAATTTATATTCAGTTTGTGACAGGGAATGAGCGGATTCAGAGGAATAGGAATGAACCGATCTGTCAACAATGGAGTAATCAAGTCCGAAATCCAGACGATTGTAACGATTGAGTGGATACGATGTGGATACGAATACTCCGTAATTTCGGTCGAGCCAGTAAAGTTTATTACTGCTGTCATAGTAAGGATAGGAGTAATGGTAAACGCCACCGCCGATATTTACGCGTCGTGCAAGGTAGTTATACATAAAGAAGATGTTACTGTATTCGGCGGACTGGTTGAGATCGAGGCTGAGATAAAGCTGATGGTTGCCGAGTACATCTGTCAAAAGTAACAAACCTGAACCTTGCAGCAGATGATAGGGACTGTAAGAGGCGTTAACGAGTACCAGATCGGGTTTGAGTTCAACCTGGTAATCCTTGCTGGGATATCTGCCGTCGGAGAGTCTTGCTCTTATTTCAGTTTCCGTGCTGTCTTCGACATCGAATTCCTTCTCTTCATCTGTATGAAACAACCGGTCAAATATGAACTTTTCATAATTTGCTGAGACTAAACTCAGATGCAAGCTGTCGCCCTTTGCCCGGTGTATCTTCTCCGCCTTGGGAATTTCGAGCACTTCCGCCCGGTTATACTCCCTGAACGGATCGTTCATCAGAAAGATATCGTAGCCGTTGTTGAAATAGCTGGTAAAAGCAATCGTCTCTGCATTGCGGGCGATTGTTGGTTGAAAAGTACCGGTTACAATATTGGATAGCGTGTATGACTGCTGGTTGAGTACATCATGTACATATATATTGTAGATACCGCTCCTGTCGCTAACGTATAAAATAGTATTCGCTTCCGGGCTCCAGAGAGGCGTTCTTTCAACAAACGGATCGTTTGTAAAACGTTTAAGCAGACGGTTTTCGAGGTTAACTTCAAAGATGTCGAATTCATGGTAATTATGCTCGCTCATCGTTCTATACCCGGGGAGTGTTTCTCGCAGCCCTGCCGAACCTCTGTTGGAGGTGAATAAAAGGCGCTTGCTGTCACCTGACCATGAAGGATCTGCTTCATCGAAGATATCGTTTGTAACATATTGCAGTTGACCGGTTTTCAACTCAACGATAACAATATCACTCCACCCGTCATGCACGAGAATCATGGCAATAAACTCACCATTGGGGGACCAGGAAGGGCTGAAGAGACCATCCGCTTGGAATTCAAAGGTACGCTTAATTTTTCCGTCTGGAACGCTGATCAAGTAGAGGACATCACGCTCCCCCGATTTTGAACAAAGAGCGATTTGTTTTCCATCCGGAGACCAGGTTATACCGGGTCTGAGCCAGTGCAGTTCCTCAAACTTACCTGATCGCTGACCTCTGACCAGTCGCTTATGAACCTCGCCGTCAAGCGTATTCATCAGGTAGATGTCGAAATAATCAGACCTGTTTGTAAGGAAAGCCAGCCACTCACCGTTAGGTGAAAGTGATGGACTGTTATTAACATAACAATATTCTTTAACGTGATCGGTTAACTGTCTGGACATGCGATCCGGTGGCTCCATATCCGCTATTTGCGCCCAGTAGCGCTCTTTAATATATCTCTGCCACCGTTTGGACAGTTCTTCTAAGTCAACACCGATTGAAGCCTTAATTGCACGATTGAAATCACCAAGATTCCTGGTCTGATGGAGGATTTCGCCGATCTTCTCCTCACCGTATCGCCAGGCGATCCAGTAGAGAATCGATTGTCCGCTCTTATATACTCCAAGGTATCCATATTCATTTATCCGGGAGATCTCAGGCAGATTATCATTCACAACCGCATCACGAAGAAACATCTCCGTTTCGGGATCCAAACCTCCGTGGCTCATGTATTCGGCAAGTCCTTCGATGAACCAGAGGGGAAGCCTGCTCTGAGAGATGCCTGACATGATAGCGGCAAATCCCTGACCGTAAAGCATATTCAACATCATGGCGTGGGTCAACTCATGATGTATAACATGCCGGAACTCCTCATGGTCTCCCTGGAATGGTATGACAATCCGGGTTTTGAGGAATTCTGTTACGCCGCCTGTGCTCTCATCAGGTTGGCTTGTCACGTTAGTCTGTTCGAAATCGTTATGAGACTGGTAGGTTACAATGGTGATGGGATCATTGCTCTTGGTGGAATACTGGAAGGTTCTGGCAATATCGCGGTAAGCCTCCTCAGCGACCTCTGCCGTAAAATCAGCGATTTCGCGTCCACCCTGATTGTAATAGATATTAAAATGTTCTGTGGTGAGATACTTCCAGCGAAAATGAGTGTACTGGACGTTATTTTTTCCATAAATCACCGCTAACAGACTGCTGTGAGTTAATAGAACAATCACCAGGGAGACTAAAATGGATTTTGACAGGTATTTCAAGTTGATAATATCACTCATTAGATTGTTGTATGATTTATAAGTAGTGTCTGTTGAAAAAGTCCTTCAGGTCGCTGGCAGATGCCCTCGTCTGCCAGCAAGATCCTTGTTGCGTTGCTGCCGGGTTTCAAGGGCGTAAGCCCGTAACCTGGCAGCATTTACCCGCCAGGTTACACTTCGTTTGAAACCTTGCGGGAACAATGACAAAAAGATTTTTCAATAAGCACAAGTAATTCCACTTTCTTAAGTATATGTATGCAGTCCGCCGAAGAAGTAATTCCCGAAAAAGGATATCAGAACCATCAGGAAGCCAGCTACGACGAGAATTGCCGCTCGGTGACCTTTCCAGCCACGTTGATAGCGAGCGTGGAGATAACCGGAATAAAACAGCCATATTATCAGCGCACCCACCTCCTTGGGATCCCAACTCCAGAAAGATCCCCATGCCTGTTCAGCCCAGATTGCTCCGGCAAACAGAGCGCCGACGGTATATAACGGGTATCCCAGAGAAACCGATCTATAGCTGACTTCATCCAGAATATCAAGTGTCAATGCTGTTGAATTGTTAAGACTACGGCTTATACCGGTAACTGCAGGGAATATAATGATGGATAATAATAATCCCGCCGCATAGGCAAATCCAATAAACTCAAAGAACAACCAGGAAGATTTGATCGTCTGATTATGGCTGTCACGAGACAGGTTATGTGTCAGTTCCAGCCATCCTGCTTTGATGAGACCTCCCTCGACTAATCCGCCGAGCAGTATGGAGATCGTGATGACAATGAACAGCCAGCCTCCCAAACTGCCATATCTTTCATTATAACTTCTATGTAGTATAAACGGCAGAACGACAATACTCAGTATAAAGCCCAGCCCTAATAATATAAACAAACTACCCCAGTTTGCAACTATTTTTCCGAGTACAATGCTTGAAGAGGGAGCAGGAGGCTTAAGTCCGGTAATTGATGCGATTATGACGAACGCGAAAGGTATGCCTGCCAGGCAGATTACCGTTGTAATTATCTGTTTGTTGAAAACTGCCTGTATTTTCTCGTGAGGGTTGAACTGTTTAATCAGATAGACCGAACTTACTGCGAACGAAACCAGGAAACACCCGGCTCCAAGTGCAGCAAGGGAGACATGAATATTCAGCCAGATACTCTGCAGAGCCGGCATCAGAGACTGGTTTATGTCTTTCGGTAACAGCGCGGCAGCAACCATCAGCATGAAAACGATCGGTGAGATGAATGATCCGATAATCGGACGGTTATACCTGAAGTAAAAGATGAGAAGCATCAAAACCGACATCCAGCCAGTCAGGGAGAGATATTCGTACATATTGGACAGCGGGATGTGTCCTGAAAGCCACCATCGTATAAAGAATGCGATTGTGTGGAGAATACCGCCGACCAGCATCATTCCCGCGCCGATTCTGTGGAACATGGCACGTTGAATTGCAGCGAACATACTGAAGGAGAGTAAACCCACGAAGTATGCTGCGAGAGTAAAATAGAAGAGGTTTATATCAAGACTTTGTTGCATTCTCATCTCAGTTAGAACCAGTACAAATTATCAATCGTTATGAAGCCACACAAGAAGTTTAACACAATATTAAAGTCAGTTGGACTTTTCTTTTCCTTAATCATTCTGTATATTGATACGTTATGAAGAGAAAAACATACAAAGACACCAGGTTTCTACCCCGCATAGATATGGGGTGGCGCAACATTTTGCTGTTTCTTATCGGATTGATTATCCTTGTGGTCGGATTTTACCTGTCATCAATCGCGCCATGGGATAACCCGCTGTCCCGTACCGTGGCGCCGCTTGTGTTGTTATTCGGATACCTTATCATCTTTCCGATAGCGATATTTCTGCGTCCAGGATCTGAACGTCGGGAACAGCAGCAGAAAACGGGATCAACCGCGAAAGACAAGTAACCGGTCGTTTCTGTTTAACTGTCAATGACGGCTCATTGACAGCCCTTGGACACCACTAACTGCCAGCCCACCGTGGCTGGCAGTCAATGTTCGGGCGATTAGCTCAGTTGGTCCAGAGCGCCTGCCTTACAAGCAGGAAGTCGGTGGTTCGAATCCACTATCGCCCACTAACCTGCCATGATGTGAAATGTTGAAATCCTGCTGCTATCCCAACGCTATTCCACTGCGTTTAACAGCGGGATTTTTCGGATAAAGTATTGAGTGGTATGGACATGCGTTTTCACGTTAGATTGTTTCTAAATTCTTATGCCAGAATTCCAATTAATCACCTTGACACTATTAGCATCCATTGCTATATTCCAAAGGGTGCAATAAAATCCTGCGCACGCTCAATCAAGTAGCAGCACCTTACTGAACTTCATGGAAGGAGTATATGAACCAATTGTATCGTATTTATATATCAGCAATTCTTCTATTAATGGCAAGCCCAAATCTACTTGCCCAAGAATGGTACGAAGGAACCGGCATCGTCACGATTGCCAACATCACTCCCGAAGAAGCACGTTCACAGGCTTTCGACAAGGCGCGGGTTGATGCTCTTGCTAAAGCGCGTTTGGAAGTCACAGGCATCACTTGGAGACAAGTTTCAGAAGGTGCAGGGGGAACATCGTATGATAACTTCATCCAGTTCATACGAACCAGAACCAAGGGACTGATAGTCGAGATTGATACATTGTCTGACAGTACAGAATTGCTTTCGTTTGGTGATGGTCCCCCAATCCTCAGCTGCAGAGTATCAGTAAATGCATTGATTGAGTTGGAAACAGGTGATCCAGACCCATCCTTCATATTATCCCTTGATTTGAATCGAGAGACGTTCAGGAATGGCGAAACGATGATTATCGAACTCACGGCTACAAAGGATTGCTATGTGACCGTGTTTAATCTATATTCTAATGATTCTTTGAGAATTGTCTTCCCAAACCAACTATACGGGGACAATTCGCTTAAAACCGGTTCGTCACTCTTCATACCACCCCCTGACGCATTCTGGGACTTACCTGTAGGATTAGCGGTGGGGAAAGACCAAGACCAGGAAGTACTACTTGCAGTTGCGGTTAAGGACCCCATTCCGTTTCAAAATACACTGTCGGTAGTGAGGAATGGTTTGATAGCTCAGAGCGATGCCCTCATAGCAGTGAACAAGTGGTTAGCACAAATAGATGCTGATCAGCGAACAGAAGCATGGTTTTTTTATCAGATCGTGAAGTGAGCAGTCAGAAATTTCATTTAATCAGAGAGGGAAAATGAAACGCTTTATAATATCCTTTATTATAGCGACTTTCATCCTGATAACATTACAACCTGCAACTGCCGAGGAACCGGACGTCAACTACATCCTGTGGAAAACGCTGGAGGGACATTCGGAAGACGTTAAATCCGTTTCCTTCAGTCCCGACGGTTCAATTCTGACAAGCGTAAGTGCTGACAATACGATCAAGTTGTGGTCTATTACGGATGGTCGATGTTTGAAAACCCTGAAAGGACATGAGGATTGGGTCAGATCCGTTTCCTTCAGTCCCGATGGTTCACTTCTGGCAAGTGGAAGCAATGA
>JABMRV010000029.1 GCA_013202285.1 bacterium
AATATGCATTAGATCCTGACCCTAATCCAGCGATAGTATAACTCATGTGCTGCAGGGTGTCCCCACCCTGCAGCGAAAGTCAGTACCAATGACCGCAGGGTGAGGACACCCTGCGGCACGCGTGTAAATATTACAGCTGGATTAGGGATACTGACTTCACCTCTCTGCCTTAAAGTGAACTCCTCATATAATAGCCTTTTTACTTGCTTTAATCTAACGCAATTATTATCTTAACATCGGGTATGAATACTATATTGGAAACTGCAGATCTTTATATAACAGGCATTGGCTGTCTTGCGCTGCCTCAACCGTTTTCGGGCGGTCTCACAGGAGAGTCTGTAAAAGTATATAAAGACGTCTGGATTGCGATTAAGGACGGTCGGATCAAAAGAATCGGTCCGGAAGATGAACTTTATCCACCGGACTCTGAAACCGAAGAGACTCCTCATTTTGACGCCGATGGCGCACTGGCTACTCCCTGTCTGATCGACCCGCATTCTCATCCGATCTTTGCAGACTACCGCCAGAGTGAATTTGTCCGCCGCTGTCGAGGCGAGACTTATCAGCAGATCGCCGCGGCAGGCGGGGGAATCCTTTCGAGCATTCGCGGTGTAAGGAACTCAGACGAAAACGAGTTGTCCTTCCTGATTTTCGAGCGCCTCGATCATTGGCTTGATTTCGGCGTAACCGCCATTGAAGCCAAGAGCGGCTATGGCTTGTCTCTGAAAGATGAGATGAAATCACTGCGTGCTCTCAAGGATGCCGCCGAGGATCACCCCGTTGAAGTGAGTCCGACCCTGCTCGCCGCTCATGTGGTTCCGCCTGAATTTCGTGACAATCCGGACGGTTATGTCGATCTGGTATGTAATGAGATAATTCCACTGGCTGCTGAAGAGCGGCTTGCCATGGCTGTTGATGTCTTTCTCGATGATGGCGCATTTAATCCTCAACAAACCAGGCGGATCTTTGAAGCCGCCGTCAATGCCGGACTTGAACGAAGAATTCACGCCGACCAGTTCAAGTTGGGAGAGGGTGCACAGATTGCCGCTGAATTCAGTGCGCTCACCGCCGATCACATGGACTACACCGATGAACACGGCATCGAGTTACTCGCTGAGAGTGGTGTAACCGTTGTACTTCTACCCGGTGCGGTTTTCTTTCTTGGGCTGGATCGTTATGCATCCGCTCGTCAGATGATTGA
Organism: bacterium; assembly: GCA_013202285.1. GTDB lineage: Bacteria > Electryoneota > AABM5-125-24 > Hatepunaeales > Hatepunaeaceae > JABMRV01. The sequence goes on from JABMRV010000029.1 coordinate 1,202, forward strand.
CAAAGGTTGCAGGATAGCCCTCTCAACCGATTTCAATCCGGGCAGCTCACCAACCCAGTCGATGCCGCTGATGATGTCGCTGGGATGCATAAAAATGGGTTTATCCCCGGCAGAAGCGCTCTGGGCGGCTACGATGGGCGGAGCTTACGCCATCGGACGACATGAGGATCTCGGAACATTGCTACCCGGTTACCAGGCTGATTTATGCCTGTGGGAGGCTGAAGACATCGACTATCTGCCCTATGCTTACGGCAGTATTACACCCGAATTTGTTTTCAAAGCCGGTGAGATTGTCGGGGGGAATATGGCGAGTTCTTTAGAATTTGAATGACAGACGAATCGAACAACCCAAAACAGATTCGCTGTTTCGAGAAGAGACCGTAAAACCTGTTGACGGTCATGGAAAGATACACATCGGAACTTCCGGTTACAGTTTCAATGACTGGAAGGGAGTGTTCTACCCTCAGAAGTTAAAGCGTGAACAGTGGCTCAGTTACTACGCCCGTCACTTCTCCGCAGTTGAGATTAATGCAACTTATTACCGGACGTTACAACCGGCAGCTTTCCAGAAGATGGTGGACAGGACACCTGATGATTTCGAGTTCTGGGTTAAGGTTCCGGGACAGGTAACGCATACCGATGAGGATTTTACTGGGACAATCGATCAGTTCCAACAGTCTGTCAAACCTTTGAAGGAAGCGGGGAAACTCAAGGGCTTTCTGGCGCAGTTTCCCTTCTCGTTCCGTCGTGGTGAGAAGACTTTTAAGAGAATTGCCAGGCTTCACGAAGCGGTCAGGGGTGAAACTCTGGCTGTTGAGTTCCGCAATCGGGACTGGATCGTTGACGAAACCATTAAGTTTCTGACTGAGCTGAATATTGTCACTGTTACGGTCGATCTTCCGCGATTGCCTGCACTGCCGGGAATGGAATCGCATTTCACCGGTCCGGTTTCTTATGTTCGCTTCCACGGGAGAAACAGCCGGACCTGGTATAACAGTCATCTTGGCGACAGGTATGACTACGAGTACAGTCCCGCGGAGTTGAAGGAATGGCTGCCGCGGATAATTAGACCTGATGAGGAAGGCTCCGCAACCTATCTCTTTTTCAATAACTGCCACGCCGGTCAGGCAGTGAAGAGTGCGCGTATGCTGCGGGATATGCTTGAGCTTGAATTCAAGAAACAACTGTAATTCTTATTAATCCGTGCCTAAAAAAACAGTTAAAAAGACCAAAGAGAAAAAGACTTCCGGATTTGCAGATTACTTTGTCGCTGAAAGCCTCAAAATAGGTGATTTCAACCAGAACAGTCTGACCCGATTAGTCGAAATAATCATCTCTCGTGTGGGAGAGGCGTCTGTCAATGCCCAGGCATTCGTGCATCTGCCCAAAGACATGATAGATGAATTGAACGACAAGCTCAAGCTATCGAAGAAACCTCGGGCGAATAACCTTTACACCTGCAACCGTAGTCCGAGATCCAAGGGCAAGGTGGTCTTCAAACCCGTCGGATTACTGCCTCAACGTCATCCGCTTCTCTCGGAGCTGCTGGTTATTCTCGCAGGTGAATCGATCTGTGCCATGATCAGCGCCTGGCGTGACAGTGCTGATAGTAACATGAAAGTCGGGCAACCCAACTGGAAAGTAGCGATAAGTTTCGTCCCTGAAGGAGTTCTCTCCAGCATCAAAAGCATCAACTCGTTTTTGAAACACCGATCTTCAAAGAATACGTCTGTGCAACTCTGGCTGGATAACGCGAAAGTAAGGATACAGGAATGTGCGCTGAATGGCGATACCAACTCAACATGGGGAAAACACCTTCCGGATTTCATTCTCGACATCGAGCGTAAACGGCTGGAGCGTGAGAACGAACTGAAATGGTTTCAGCTTATCTCCCGCATTCAGGACGCAGTCGGTTGGGAACTCGATACCGGTAAACTCTTCGCTGCTATTTCACAGGTGCTGAAAAATACGTTGGGCTTCCACTATCTGGAGGTTCAGATACTTGAAGCGAGAGGAAAAAAATTCGACGTAACCGCCGTACATCACAGAAATGATACCGCTTTCGGCGGCAAATTATTAACAGTTATTTTGCGTTCTGAAGTCCAGAGAAAGATTCTGAACTCCCGCAGACCGATGCTCATCGGCAGCGCCGATGCAGAAGATACGCTGATGAATCCGCGCCTGATGAAGTACATGACTATCGAGTCCGGCATTATTATTCCACTTGTATATCATAAAAGAGTCAACGGTCTGCTCAAATTATTTTCCCGTAATAAGAATCATTTTTCCCGCGAAGACCTAGCGGGAATGGAAACCATCGGCAGAATCCTGGCTCGATCCATCGAGAATGTCAAGTTGCATTCGATGATGAAACGTATGGCGACAGTTGACGGCTTGACAAATCTATACAATCGGAGGTTCTTCAACGAGCAGATGGTTCGTGAATTCAAACGCTCTCAGCGATATAGCAGTAATCTGACTCTCATAATGATCGATATTGATCACTTCAAGAACTACAACGACTTACTGGGACATCTGCGCGGCGACCAGATACTGATTACCGTATCCCAACTCCTGAAAAAATGCGTCAGGGAGGTTGACATCGTCACTCGCTACGGAGGAGAGGAGTTTGCCATAATCCTGCCGGAGGCTAATTTGGATCACGGGATGCTGGTTGCAGAGAAGATCAGGTCGGAAGTTGAAGCTTATTCGTTCAAATATGAGAATCGTCAACCCGGCGGCAGGCTGACGCTAAGCCTGGGTGTAGCATCGAATTCTGCTGGTGTTGACACGATAAATGAACTTATAAACCGTGCTGATGTAGCTCTCTACCGAGCCAAGAAAACCGGACGCAACCGTTGTGAAGCATATAAATCGTCTTAATAAAACGGGAGGAAGCCCTGAAAGTACTCTTTGTTTCCAGTGAGGTAACCCCTTTCTCTGGCTCTGGAGAAGTCGGTGATGTTGCCAATTCACTCTCCAGGGCAGTAAAGGCTCTCGGTCACGAGGTGAGGATGGTTACGCCTCGTTACCGAACGATCAGGGAGCGTCGTTTCGGTCTGAGGGACGTTGCCAGACTAAGATCCCTGAATATCAATGTCGGTGACCAATCTATCGAATGTGCAGTAAAATCGGGCTTTGTTACCGGATCGAAGGTCCAGGTATATTTCCTCGACAACCAGAATCTGTATCCAAAACCCATACCTGATGCAGACTGTGAGGATGATGAAAAAAAAACAACCTATCATCTAACTTTCTCTCTACTCGATCATGCCGCTCTGCAACTCATGATGCTCCTCAACTGGATACCCGATATTATCCACTGTAATGGTTGGCAGACCGCACTCCTGCCCTACCTTATGAGGTGTTGCAATAATTACCGTGAAATATTCGCACAAACGCGTACCATCGTTCATCTGCATAACCTCAGGAACCAGGGTTTGTTCTCAACCGATCTTGCTGCGGAGATCGGAATTGAACAAATCGAAGGGAATGAAAATTCTCAACCCCTACTTGAATCAGGCAGTAAGATATCATTTCTCAAGGGGGGATTGAACACGACGGATCTGATTCTTACGCTTAATTCATCACTGTTATCCGAGATCTGCTCGACCGAGACATCCATCGATCCGGATCTTATGCAGGCGATTAACAACAGGCGGGATGAACTCTACAGCTTTCAGAGTGGTATCGATGTCGAAAAATGGAACCCTTCACAAGATACTCACATATTCGCTCAGTACACTGAAGAGGAGTTTGTAGAAGGCAAGAGAGCTAACAGGGAAGCGCTGTTGAAGGATCTGGATCTCCCGGTTGAACCGGCTGTTCCCGTAATTGTTATAAATGACAGTCTGGTCACCGATGAAGGCTTCAAACTGCTGAAGGATGCCGAAGAGGAATTAATGAAGTTTCCCGCTAAGTTCATATTTTTCGGCGTCAAGGATGCAGCACGGGAGAAGCTCCTGAAGTCCTGGATGAAAAAGCATAAGCCAAAAGTCTTCCTCGTACCTTCGACCGATGAAAAATCAGAGCACAGGCTGCTTGCCGGCGCCGATATGATACTTATCCCCTCAAGTATCGAAACGAGCTGGTTATACCAGATGTACAGCCTTATTTACGGGACAGTTCCGGTTGTATTAAACGTCAGCAACTCCTTCGATTCGGTTGTTGATTACACCGCCGATGATGTGAACGGCAACGGTTTTACCTTCAACGGGCTTGACATTAAGAAAATGATCAAAGCGCTGAAGAAGGCTCTCACAGTGTACAGGAACGATGCAAAATGGGAGGAGCTGTGCAGGCGAGGCATGAGGAACGATTTCGGCTGGACCGGAGTGGGGGCTAAGGTTGCTGAACTGTACCGGGAGATCAAAGACAGACCGCCGTATCATGGTCAGTAACACCCTCAATTGGAACACAAATTTGGCGAAAAGCCGGGTAATTACCTGGCTTTTTGTCTTTCAAATCATGATCTTCGGATCCTGTCCGGCATCGGATGGAATAATTACCGGTTTGCGTCCGGAGCGGAGTTTGAGCTTGGATGTTGGACCGACCGCATCGGGAGTTGCCATGACAATCGACGGCAGCGGAAGATTGTATGTGCTCTTCGACATACCTCCAAGATTACTTGTATGGGATGCGAACGGCACACGGATCGGTGAATTCAGCGCTGGTTTAGACAGACTCAGTACACCTGTGGATCTGTCGTCGGATGGAGGGTTGGAACTGTTGATTGTCGATCCTTGGCACGAGCAGATCATGAGGCTCAGCCACCGGCTTGAAACGCTGCCACCGGTTGTGCCTGATGCGGGAGGAAGCACTCTCGAACCCGTTTCCATCTGCCGCGTTTCCGATGGAACGCTGTACTTCATCAACCGTGCAGACGACGATATCTGGCGCATAGACCGCTCCGGCGAGGCGTTCCCGCTCGGATGGTCACCGGGGAAAGGTAATTTTTTGACACAGCCGTTGAGAATCGAGTATGCCTCCTCAGTTAATAAACTGCTGATCCTGGATAATGACGATGTGAAGCTCGCCTCGCTCCACCAGCCTCCTGGTCTGCCGATTAAGATAAGAACGGAAAAACCGACGGCAATCGGCGTTTTCGAGGATGAAGCGTGGATTGCGGGTGAAGGGGTGTCCTCTGTCTCGCTGACATCCTCAATTGAGACCTTTTTCGTCACGCCGGACAGCCTGAGAGCATGGGGGGCTTATCCAGTGGTGGATGTGGCTTTGGGTGGATACCGTCAGCTCTATCTGCTGCCGGAGAAAGGCGGACAGGTGGTGGTTCTGGCGATTGAACGTCGTTTGAACGGGCATCCCTGAGCGAATTATGTGGTTTCTGTTGATAAAGTTCCTTATATGTCATTGTTATTATGTGGATTCCGACTTTTTAGTCTGTCCGCGAATAGTAAACCCTACAGTTCCGTCGGGTCTTGCTGTGACAAAGTCACAGTGTGACCTGACGGTAAATAACTAATATACAAGTGTTTCTAAACTGGCAGGTCACATCCCGAATAAATCGGGACAAGACCTGCCAGAACGAACGCTTGGAGCTATTCTCGGACACCATATTTCGCCGGAATGATGACATAAAGTAATATGCACTATGTTTAAATACGAGTCCGGACTCTGATAACCAGATTTCTCACCTGGAGCATGTTGATGCTGCTCCTGTTTGTCTCGACGGGTTCAACTGAAACGAATCTCCCTCGCGGGGGCGGGTGGTGTGAGTTCGACACCATTATACCTGACAGCGGCAGGATAGCGATCGACGACCCCTGGCTGCTTGCAGGCAACGTCTCTATTCTGCTTGAGGGCGATACGCTGCTGAGCGGTGTCGATTATCTCTGGATTGACTCTCTGAGTACCATCGAATTCCTCCCCTCGGATTGCACCATTTCTGGAATGCGTGCTAAAATAAAGTATCAATCCGCCACCGTGCTGGACACACTCGTCTTCCGGAAATACTACCCATTCATACCCAAAACTGCTGAAGATACCCCCGGTTCAAGAGTGCGGGAAATCCGTGAGCGGGCTCTCAACCCACTGAGCGCCTGGAAAGGGATGCGCCGCTCGGGAAGCATCACACGCGGTGTACGCATCGATCCTGGCGGCACAGGTAGCGTTACATCGGGACTGCATCTTGAACTGTCCGGCAGACCGGCTGCCGGTGTGAAGATCGACGCCATCCTCGACGACAGAAACATGCCGGCTTCAAGCAGCGGCGCCTCCGCCACCCTCGCCGAACTTGACCGAATGCTGCTTCAGGTGACCACGCCTCACATATCGGCGCGGTTGGGAGACTGGGATCTGTCTTGGGATGCAGGCAGGTACGGTACTTTCGCGAGAAGACTGAAGGGAGGTTATCTATCGGTTCAATATCCCATTCTGAAAACCGATATTGCTGCTGCGGGGGGCAATACGACCTTCAGATCGACCGATTTTATGGGGCGCGACGGCGATCAGGGTCCGTATGAACTCACAGATAGAGCCGGTAGAACCGGTATCATAGTCGCTGCCGGATCGGAAAAACTCTATCTTGACGGGAATCAGCTGACTCGCGGTCGGAGAGCGGATTACCTGATCGATTATTCACGCGGAACGATCATATTCAATCCCACACATCCCATCCGCTCTGATTCACGCATCGAGGTCGAGTACGAATACAACGATGCAGGTTACCCGCGATTTTTCTACTCCGCCAAAGCAGGTTCTCCGGCTGAACAATCGGAAGGACTACGATTTGAGACCTTTGCCGCCGTCGAGGGTCGTGACGAAGAGAATCCGCTGACATTCGACTGGACGGACAGTTGGCGCGATATTGCCGGAGATGCCGGTGACGATCCATTGAATGCGATGACATCGGGAATCGATTCTGTCGGTGAGAATCAGGGTGATTACATCTGGCATGCTGCAGGCGACAGTGTGGTGGTATTCTCCGATCCTGATTCAATCACCGGACATCCCACAGGATACCTGCAGGTAACGTTCTCGCGCTATCTCGGTGGCGGGTACGAGAAGACGTATGATGACAGTCTGCTTGCCTTCTATTATCAATGGGTCGGAAACGGCAACGGCGACTGGGCTCCGGTGAGATACATTCCTCTGCCTGATAAGACCAGTCTGGCGGGAGTGCACAGTACGTTTAATACGAAAACGGTGAGGTTGGAGGCTGAGGTTGCATTCTCAGATTTCGATGCCAACACACTCTCCTCACTTGACGACAATGACAACAGCGGTTCAGCCTGGAACTGGCAGGGATTATGGACGCCGGAGGTCGAGCGACCACTGACCGTTTCAGCTTTGATGCGCCATGAAGACCACCGCTTTCAACCACTCTCACGAACCTCGGATATAGATCATCGGTTCAGGTGGGATATCTCCGATGATACGACCGGATCAGAGACGGAGATTGGCGCAGGTCTGAACTTCAATCCTCTGCAGGATGTGGAACTCTCTGCCGATGGCGGTTATCTCGAACGAGGCAGTCTTTTCAAAGGGAGGCGCGGAAGCATCGATGGAAGTTCCCGAATATCCCAACTCAGCCTGTCGGGAGGACTTAACCGGGTAGAAGGAGAATACCCGACAGACGGTTGGAAAAGTCAACGCACCAATCTCTTCGGTACTGTCGTACGAGAACGGGGAAAACTGCAGCCGTCGTACTCAGTTCGTTCCGAAGTGCGTAAGGTAAGTGGCTCAAACACACAAAAAGGTAACAGGTATCTCGAACAGGAGGCTGGACTGGGCATTATCCTCTCGGAGATGCAGGATGTCAATCTCAAATTCGCTTATCGCGCGGATGATGAACTCGTTTCCGATGACGTCGATCACATTTCAGACACCCGCACCGCGAATGTTACCTGGCAGGGAAGGAACCCTGACTGGGGAGGCTGGTCTGTTGAGATGCTGAGGTATTACCAGACCTATACCGATCCCCTGTTTGATCCGGTAGTCTCAACTTCGGCTGCTTTTGAGACATCAGTGCGACCATCCGGTTCTCCCTGGAGTGTCATGATTGATTATGGTCTAATTACAGGCAGCGACCGCGCGAGTGCACAGATTGCCAGCTTTGTCGGGGAAGGACAGGGGAGTTATCGACGCGAGGAAGGCGGTCGCTATGTTCTTGATCCTGACGGAAACATCGACCTCTACGAAATAGACACCGATTTACTGAGGCAGACCAGCCGTGTGAACTTCATCGGTCAAATGACATGGAATCCGGGGAAACTCCGCAGACACGGTGAACACAGGGAGACCTATCCACTTGGAATAACACGGCTGACCAGCCGCTTTGAAGCTGAACTCAACACGTCTTCCAACGATCCATGGCGAGCGTTTCTCCTCTTTCCTGAGGAATTTAACAGGCTTGAAGTAATCAATTCCCGTCGGACTTGGCTGGAGGAGCTGTTCTTCCTGGAGGGTAATCCAACCGGTGACGGCAAGCTCGCATATCGCCGTGAAATCGATCGGGATAGAGCTTTCGTCGGCGGCGAAATTACTACATTCGACAGGGTCACGCTTCGCTTCAGGCTGAGACCGTTTCCGCTGATTCGCTTCGAGACAACTCCCGCCTGGCAGCGTAACCTGCGGAAAAATTTCTCACTTGGCGGGATAGAATCAGATGTGACAGGCATCGGAGGCGATACAGAAGTAACGCTCAGACCACTGGTGAGTCGACTCGAATACGGTCTAAGATATGGTTTTGAACGACGCAAAGACAGGGTTTCAGATAATTCAGTCACGGAACAGCGAATTATCCCGCGATTGACATGGAGAGTGGGAACGAACGGCACGGCTCGTTTCGAGGGCGGATGGAGAGGGCTCACTTCCGGAGGTTCAAACCCGGGTTATGACCTGACCGATGGATGGGAAATAGGCAATAATTGGTCGCTCGATATCGGATTTGACTATAACCTCGGATCAAATGTCGTCGCAACGGCATATTTCCGAGGCTCCTGGGACGGAGATGAAAGACCACGCAACAGCGGCTTGATTGAGTTCACGGCGAGGTTATGACGAAAGAAATTAAACAATCGGTAATTGCGAGGGTAATTGATGATCGGGTGGCATGGTGTACTCGTTACCCATGTTTCTTTCACATCAGGATACTTATCACTGCCTGCCTGCTGGTATTCTTACTCCAGACCAGGGTGCAGGCAGTTCAAGGGGACAACGCATCTCCAATTCGTCTCGAATTTCACTCCTCCGAATTCAGCAGCCGTGAGCTTCTCGAACTCGCCGGTTCGAGAACGCTAATGAGGAATATCGAAGAACTTCCTTCGATACTTAACCGGTTGTACGAATCACTCACGGCAGAGGGTTATCCTCTTGCGAAACTCGATTCGGTTGTAAGTTTTCACAATGAAAAAGAAAAAATCCTTAAACTCTACTTCGACATAAGCAAGCCCGTACGTTTTTACGAGAATGAATCCGATACAACCCAAGAGAAAGAGATCCGCCTGTATGGACTCATTGTCAGGGTCGATGAAATCCTTGATGAGCTGACTGACACAGGCTACCCTTTCTCCAGCGTTACCATTGTACCGGTCGATGTGGGAGAAGAGGATAACGAAATCGCCGTCCGATTCGATTTCCGTGTTGAGAAAAGATTTCATTATCGCATTAAGAGAGTCGAGTTTCCCGGCGCTCGTCTTACAGGCAGCCGCCTGTTGAGCCTTGAGAGCAAGATGCGAAGAGGTGATGAATTCAGCCGCAGCCGACTCGAGCGTGCAATCCGGAGATTAGAGAAACTACCCTATATCGATTATGTTGGTAATCCGCAACTTGAAGAAACGGGAACCGGACTGTTGATCGTCCATATTCCGGTGACTGAGAAGCGTGTCAACCGGATATCGGGAGTGCTCTCATCCGCTCCCGGACAGGATAAACCGACGGGTGAACTCAAGCTGACACTGGGCAATATACTGGGAACCGGCAGGAAGCTCAAGCTGGAATGGTCGGGGCTCGATGCCTACAGGCGGGGAATCCTCGTCGGTTACACGGAACCGTGGATTCTCGGTTATCCATGGCACGCATCAGTAGAACTTGAGCAATGGATGGAAGATACGCTGAGCGCCACAACTCGATATAAACTCGCCATTGAATGGGAACCCGCAGACCGGTTGTTCATCAGTGGATCTGTCACAGATGAACATATTGCAGGTAATGATAGTAACGCAATGTCGGTGAGTTCCAGGGCATTATGGCGGGAAGCCGGTATCCGCTACGACCGGTTTGATCAGGAATGGAATCCCGACCGCGGCTACAACGTGGGCATCAGTACAGCCTCTGCACTCAGACGATGGGATGATCCTGGACGAAGTTCGAGCGGACTTCGGCGTGAAAAGGCGACGGCAGCATCAGTGCTCCCACTCGTGAACAAGCTCATTCTATACACGAGGTTAACTGTACACGATGTCTCAGGTTCGGGCGTGATACTCGAAGAATTGATAAGGCTGGGAGGCGCTGAATCGGTCAGGGGATATGAGGAAGCGAGCATTTTCGCTCGCGGCGCCGGTTGGGGGGCGATAGAATTGCGCTGGCGCCCTGACGGCGAGAGTTACTTCGGGTTGTTTGGAGATGCAGGCTATATATATCGGGAGGATTCGCGGACAGCTCCAAGGAAGGGGGTCCCGGTATCATTCGGTTTAACGGCAGGTATGTTGACGCGTGCCGGCAGGTTCGGGCTTGACCTGGGTCTGGCATCCGGTGAACCTTTGCAGAACGCAAGACTGCATATACGATTGGAAGGGTGGTTTTGAGAAGCAGAAGCATATCCGTTTAAACATCCCCCCCTGCTATTGCAGGGGGGGACTCAGGGGGGGTCTCAAATATTCCCCCCCGGTTACCGGGGGGGAATACAAGGGGGGAGTATAGCCATTCCCCACTACCAGTAGGGGGAAAAGAAGGGAGGGGGCACAAACAGGGGAGGGCGTCCCGCACGTGCGGGACTGTCCGCCACCTTATGTCGGAACCGGATCCTCATCATTTCGCAATCCAACAATCTGCACTCCGAATTGTAACGGGGGATTTACTTCCTCACTTTCACACTCACTCCCTTGGCAAACAGAAATCATACTGAAGGCTGATAAAATTCCAGTATTTTCCACACTGATCACCTTTTAAGATATTGATATTATGAAGTATGACATAAAGATAACTTAGAATTATATTTTCGCAACAATATTGTTGGCAAAACTTGACAAATGACTTTTCATGAGTTATATTACAACATATTCGTTGGCAACAATCTTATTGGCAACATAAATGTTGGTAAATACGAGAGAGGTAATTATGAAAAAACTGACAAAAGGGGGTGGTAACTGGGTCAGGGGAGATCGTTTCTGGGATAGAGAGATCGACCTGAAGCTCTTCATAGAACGTATCGACGAAGGTCAGCATATCTCTCTGGTCGCTCAGCGCAGGATGGGGAAAACAAGCCTTATGAAAGAGGCGGCGCGACAACTGGAGGATAGATATACATGCGTATTTGTGGATCTTGAACAATGCAATAGTGCAGCCGACGCAATAGCGACGTTGAGTGTAAAACTGAAAAGATATAGGCATTTATGGGATAAAGCAAAAGATGTTTTTGCTAACATTTTGAACATAACAAAGGATTCACTGGAAGAAGTAGGATACGATGATCTTTATGTAAAAGTTCGCGCTGGAGTAACTTCGGGAGATTGGTCTGCTAAGGGAGACAGACTCTTCACTATTCTATCGGAAGCGGAAAAACCGGTTTTATTATTGTTGGACGAAGTACCGATCCTCATAAACAGGATGTTAAAGGGTGAGAATTACAGAATTACTCCTGACGGCAAAAAAGCTACCGATGAGTTCCTATCCTGGTTAAGGAAAAACAGCATTGAACATCAGGGTAAGGTTCGTATCGTACTTTCCGGCAGTATCGGTATCGAACCTGTTTTAAATCAAGCTGGTCTAAGTGCGCTAATCAACAACTTCACACCGTTTGAGCTTAAACCCTGGGATGAGAATACATCTGTAGGTTGCCTGAGAGCGCTTGCGAATCAATATAGTGTTGAATTCCTGAACAACGCAGAGTATGAAATGGTCAAGTTGCTCGAATGCTGCATTCCGCATCACGTACAGATGTTCTTCGACCATGTTTATACGAGTTGTATAAGAAGAGGAAATATGAAATTCGATGCCAGTGAGGTTAAGGATGTTTATAATAATGATATGCTGAGCACGCGTGGACATGCCGAACTCACTCACTATGAAGAACGATTGAAACTGGTGCTCGGTGAGGAAGTTTTCCCTTTAGCGCTTGGTATGGCAACTGAAGCGGCTGTTACAAAAGCACTCACACCTGAAGCGATTAAAGCTTTTCGTGATCTCTACAACTTTGAGAACAGAGAAACCCTCGATGTCATCAAAGAGATCCTCTGGGTGTTTGAACATGATGGATACCTGAAGCTGGTTGATGATGATTATTTATTCGTATCGCGATTGGTGAGAGACTGGTGGGAGAGACGTCACAGCCTGTCCTATACTCCAATTCTAAACGGGAGTATCTGATTATGCTGAGACAACCGATTAAATACAATCCCGCCTTCCTTTCGGATGAGGAGCTTGTGCAGGCATTCGTAGTCCGGCATACCGAATGTGATATGATAATGCAGGTCATCCGCGAGAATGATACCGAACCGAACAAACACATTTTAATCATCGGTCCGCGCGGATCGGGTAAGACCATGCTGGTGAGACGGGTTGCTGTTGAGGTTAAAAGGGACATAGAGCTTAATGAAAAATGGTATCCGCTCATCTTTGCCGAGGAGAGCTATCTCGCTACTACTCCGGGTGAGTTCTGGTTGGAGGCTCTGTTTCATCTGGGACAACAGACCGGAGACCAACGTTGGGAAAAGACTCATGAAGAGCTAAGAAAGGAGTTGGACGAGGATCGCCTTAGAGAGAGAGCTCTGGCTCAGCTTCTCGATTTTGCCGATTCAATCGGGAAACGGATTCTCCTGATAGTAGAAAACCTGAATCAACTGTTTGGAGAACAGTTAAAACATGAAATCGACGCCTGGACCTTAAGAAATATCCTGCAACATGAGCCACGGTTGATGCTGCTCGGAACAGCTACGACTCGTTTCAAGGAGGTTGAGAACTCCGATATGGCAATGTTCGATCTGTTCGTGCAGCATGATCTAAGACCGCTCCACGAAGCTGACTGCCTGAAAGTATGGTGTTCAGTAACAGGTGAAGAGTCGAAAGACAGAAGAATCCGCCCAATCCAAATTCTCACCGGTGGAAGTCCGAGATTGCTGGCTATTATATCAGCATTTGCGGCTGAACTATCCTTCAAAGAGTTGATGACCGACCTGGTTAGACTTGTCGATGATCATACCGAATATTTTAAGAGTCATCTTGACAGTCTGCCTGCGATTGAACGTAAAGTCTATCTGGCGATGACCGATATGTGGCATCCTGTTTCTGCAAAGGAGATAGCTGTCTCGGCAAGACTCAACGTAAACAAGATAAGCGCTTTGATGGGAAGACTGATCGAGCGCGGGGCGGTGGTTCCGTGGAAGGTAGATGGAAAGAGAAAGCTATACCATGTTGCCGAGCGGCTCTATAATATCTATTACCTCATGCGCCGGCGTGGTTCTCCATCTAGTCGTGTAGAGGCTGCAGTGAACTTTATGCTCGATATGTATGAGAAGAAAGAGTATTCAAGTATAATGTGCCGCATAGCAGAAGAAGCCTGCGACCTCGATCCCGAACTGAGGATGGATCATTATATTGCATTTGGACAGTTATTAGAACACCCGACCGTTAAATCGGAAAGTGAGAATATAATTCAGCAAATTCCTCAAAGATTTTTTGAAGCAGAGGATGCACCCGAGTTTATAAAAAAAACGGGTAAAACAAAAATAAGAAATGAATTGCGATTGAAGTTAGGATATTTAGCTGAGCATTGGGAAACAATCGATGACGAGAATGATGACTTAGCAACATATGAGGAAGCTCACCATAAACTGATAGATTTATATCCAGAAGAGTCTTTAAGTCATGCTTTGCTCGGTACTTTTTACCACCAAAAATACAAAAAGTACGATGAGGCAGAGATAGAATATAGGAAAGCAATTGAGATTGATAATGAGTCTGCCGAAACATGGGCTCAATTAGGATTACTTCTCCATGAGAAGCTTGAGAAATATGATGAAGCTGAGAGTGTATACAGGAAAGCAATTGAAATTAAAGAAGAATATGCCTGGGCATGGGCTCAGTTAGGAAACCTTTTCCATGAAAAGCTTGAGAGATATGATGAAGCTGAGATAGCATATAGGAAAGCAATTGAGATTGACAAAGAGAATGCATGGGCTTGGACTAATTTAGGATTACTCTTAGAAACAAAGCTTGAGAGATATGATGAAGCTGAGAAAGCATACCGTAATTCAATCAGAATCAAACCCGATGCTGATTACGCTTGGCATAATCTCGGAGTTTTATTAGAAAGACATTTCAACGATTACGAAGAAGCAGAGAAGGCTTATAAAATGTCTGTTGAAATCAATGCTGATGATTTTAGAAGTTGGTTTCATTTAGCACAATTGTATTGCCTAAATCTAAAGAAGTATGAGTCTGCTGAAAAAGCTATTATAAAAGCAATCGAGTTAAATCCAAATGATCCTAATTTGTGGCTTCTGAAATCAACTATTAGGTTTATAGGATTTAAAGATGTGAATGGCGCAAAAGTGTCGTTAATAAAGGTTATTAATTTAAAACCTTTAGTAACAACAGCTTGGATTAATTTGATTAATTTATATAAGATGACTGATTCCACCAACGAAGTATTCGATCTGGCAGAGAAAAATATTTCAAAACACTCAAAAAATGCAGATCTTCTGAATGCTATTTCTTGGGCATTTTACGAATCCAAGTTATACGAATACATTTCAGAAGCAGAATCATGGATAAAAGAAGCGGTTGCACTTTCAGAAACTGATCCGCAATTCAACCACACACTTGCGTCAATCTATGCAGTACAAGGCAAAGGAAAACAAGCATTAGATCCAGCAAGTCAGTATCTTAAAAGCAATGATCTTGTTGAGGAAGATGTTGAATACGCCATCGATCTTTTCACCACCCTTGCTGCGACAGGTTTCGCCAAAGAAGCCCTCGATCTGATTCAGGATTCCCCGAGCGAATATCTGTTAGAGCCGTTGGTCGTAGGCTTAAGGTTGTACCTCGGAGATAGTGAAATAGACATTCGAGCTCCGGTAGAGATCCTTGAGGTAGGAAAGGATGTCAAAGAGAAAATCGAAGAACGAAAGGAGGAATTGAAACAATAGTGATAAATTTACTTTAAACAATGTGAAATTGGTTCTCGTTAGGAAATCAGCAATCACGAATCACGAATCAAAAATCGTCTTTCGTCAATGTTATAACTGTTCAATGTTGAACTAATATCGCTGTAAGCCCGTCCTGCACTGCGTTTGAGCCCTGTTTCAGTTGTTTTCTCCAGAATCGAAGCCACCCTCTACTTACGTAGATCGTCCTATCACTCATTCGAGCATCTTCAAGGCAATTTCTGCAACCTTTCGCGACGCTCCTCCCGAACCGAGTAACCCGCTCACAATCTCATACGCTCGTATCATCTCTTCACGTCTCTCATGATCCATTAACAACCGCCTGAGGCTGCCTGCCAGGCTCTCAACTGTCAGATCATGCTGGATCAATTCCGGGACGATTCTTTGACCTGCCACGACGTTTACCAAAGCAATATTCTCTAACCTGACCACCCACCGGGCGATCTGATAATTGAGGAAAGATGTGCGGTAAACTACAACCTGCGGTGTGCCGAGTAATGTGGTCTCCAGCGTTGCAGTTCCTGAACAGACGGCTGCGGCATCGGCATTGATCATCAGTCTGCGGCTATCATCATAAAATTCAATACTTTCAGGATCATATTTACCACTCGACAAACGCCCGCAGTTGTCGATGATTGTCTTATAATACCGGATGTCGAAGTTGGGTGTAACTCCCACGCCGACGGTGAGTTCGGGCATTTCATCCTTCAGTAACCAGGCTGCCTTGACCATTATCGGCAGGTGCCGTTTAACCTCCTGTATGCGGCTGCCAGGGAGCAGCGCCAACAGTTTCTCAGTTCCTCCACCGGTTCGATATTCCTGTAGCTGACCGGATTGTTCGTTCGTCCTTGAGTCTCTCTTCATATCCAGATAACCGGTCATTTCATCCAACAGCGGGTGCCCGACGAAATCAACCTTCACATTCTCTTTCTCAAACAGTTCTTTCTCGAACGGGAAGACGACTGTCATGTGATCGATGATACCACGCATCTTTTTAATACGACCCGGTCGCCATGCCCATACCTGGGGTGCGATGTAATAGAGGATCTGCGGTGGATTACTCAGTCCTTTCAGCGCCTTTGCCAGATTCAGGTTGAAGCCGGGGTAATCGACGAGGATCGCCAGGCTGGTTTTGCGTGAGACGACCTGTTTGAGAATGGTTTTTCGCAGGCGTGAGAGGCGCGGTAGAACTTTGAGGATACCGCTGAAGCCCATTACTGCCATCTCGTCGATGTCAGCCAGTAGTTCAACGTCTGTGGCGCGCATTTCATTCCCGCCCGTTCCCCAGAAACTGAGTTGGGAGTTCAGCTTCTTCAGTTCGGAGACGACCGGAGCGGCGTGCAGATCGCCTGACACCTCACCGGCAATAATTAAGATGTTATCTGCTGGCACCTGATTCTATCCGATATTTGCTTGACGTTTGAGATTTAATGGATTATATTTTACGCTGTTATGGAATAACCTGTGCCGTCTAAATTCATTATTAAGCATGGGAGGCAATTTGATCAATTTATTTGTTGAGTTTTAAGGAGTAACTGTATGCCACATATCAAGGTTCGCGATGGAGAACACTTTGACCGCGCATTCAAACGTTTTACCAAAGCCTGCGAGAAGTGCGGTCTGATGGCGGAGATTCGTAAACATCAACGTTATATGAAACCTTCTGAGGCACGAAAGCGCAAATCAGCAGCCGCTCGACGCAAGTATAAGAAAATGATCCGTATGCAGGCGAGAAATTTTGGGTAGAATATCCCATCGCATACATAGGCGGTTCTGATTTGTTCGGTAACAACAAATATATCTAACCAGTATCGTACCCTCAAGTGATATTCCACAATAATCACACTGTTGTAGATAATCTTTTACAGTCACCCATTGCGGCATGCATAACCGTAGTTAATTTTCGGCGTCAGGCGTCAGTCTGACGCCTGCATTGTGTATAACATAGCAGGTTTTCAATGAGCGTCCAGGACATTACCATTATTGTAGTGATCGGGATCTTCGCCCTCTGGGGATGGTGGCGGGGTATAATCCGTGAGGCTTTCGACGCTGCCGGTCTGATCATCGGTGTGCTCGCCGCGCGCCAGTTCGCTCCGGTGATAGGAGCTGCAATACAGATCAAGTTCGTCCCGCAACTAATGCGAACGATAGTCTTGTCAATTATCATCCTGTTAGTTGTGTGGATCGCCATTCTGTTCGTCGGTTATCTTGTACGTAAGATCATACGGCATGGACCGGTTAAATCTCTCGACAAGATCGGCGGATTCCTGGTGGGGATGCTCAAGGGCGGGGTCATCATTCTGGCGTTAGCGATACTTATTGCCATCACACCTCTCGGGACTCTACTGGACATTACAAGTGGGAAGTCGCCGATTTACAACACCGTGATGAAGGTGGCAAAACCGCTGGCAAACCGCTACCGGGATGTTCTGGGGAAATCGGTGAAGATGAAAGTAGCCAAAGCTATTCCGGCAGTCATCAGCAGCATTGATCCAGATAAGGTTAAGGATGCCGTGAAGAAGCTCAAAGAGATGTCACTGAAGATCCCATCGTTGGAGACAGGTGCAATTAATGAAATATCAAGCCTGAAAATCTCACTGGATACAATATCGCCTGCGACCGAAAGGGTAATCAGAGAGATTCTGAAAGATCAGGAGATGCTGGGCGTCGATATGTCAAAGCTGTTTGACAAGTTGAAGGAATCGGGCACAACGCTCGATATTCCGCTCGAAGACCTGAGTCCGGAAGCGCAAGATCTTGTCAAGCAGATTATTGAAGATCCCGGTTCGGTCGATCCGGAGAGATTGAAACCCTAAAGACCTGCTTTACCCAAAACCCACCGCAGATGTAAATATTATTTGAACTTAGTAATAATCTCATTAACCCACTTTTCCATGGAACAATCCCTCAAAGCACTCGAATTCGATAAACTCCGCGAAATGCTGGTCAACCTCGCAGGCAGCGAGGAATCGCGTGAACTGCTTTCGGAACTCTCACCCAGCCAGTCACTTAAATGGGTCAAAGAGGAGTTGAAGCGAGTCGAGGAAGCACGCGGTTTTATCGAACGCGGCAGCAGTATCGGAGGCGGTGGATTGAAAGACATCCGTCCGCTGCTGAAGAAAGTCGCCGTCGTTGGGTCATCGCTGATGCCTGAGGAGTTGCTTGCAGTTCTTCATCATCTAAGGGTTCACCACAGTACGAGGCGTATTCTGGACAAGGATCGCAATGAGATGCGGCTCATCTGCAGGATTGCACGTCCGTTGGAACCGCTGCCGGACTTGGAGGGTCGCCTGGACAGTTGTCTGACACCTGAAGGCTCAATCCGCGACAAGGCGTCACCGGAACTGTCCCGCCTGCGCAAATCCATTGTTCAGCAGCAAAATAACTTGCGCGACAAACTATCGAAACTGCTTCCGAAGCTGACTCGGGATGGAGTACTGCGTGAGGAGTCGTTCACTATTCGTGACGGACGCTATGTGCTGCCCGTTCGTTCGGATTCCTTCGGTAAAGTAAAGGGGATAATCCACGATCGTTCCTCTACCGGCGGAACGCTGTTTGTCGAGCCGACATCACTGATAGACGCGGGAAACGAACTCCGTCACCTTGAACTGGCTGAGCGGGATGAGATCAGAAGAATACTGAGGGAGCTGACGGATGAAGTTCGCGATCACATCGACCAGATTCGAGAAAACCAGCGGGTGATGACCGAGATCGACCTGCTGTTCGTCAAAGCGGACCTGGCGGTAAAGCTCGACTGCATAATGCCGGTCGTTACGGAAGAGGGACCGATCAGGATATTCGGCGGACGGCATCCGCTGTTGATGTTGACCGGAGAGCGAAAGACCGTGCCGTTGACGCTGGAGCTGGGCATCGACTGGACAACGCTGGTCATATCCGGACCGAATGCGGGCGGCAAGAGTGTCGCTCTCAAGTGCGTCGGTCTGCTCTGCGCAATGGCTGGCTGTGGACTGCACGTACCGGCGCTGCCGGGAACCGAACTGCCATTGTACGTTGACATACAGGCTGACATCGGCGATCAGCAGTCCATCGCCGACGACCTGTCAACCTTCACCGCTCACCTCACCCGCCAGAAGGAGATACTGGAGAAGGCGGGTCGAAGGACGCTGGTGCTCATCGACGAAATCGGTGCAGGTACCGATCCTCATGAGGGTTCATCGCTGTCGATATCGATCCTGGAGCAGCTTACCGATCTCAAGACCCCAACCATTGTAACTACGCATCATGGTACGCTCAAGGCTTTCGCGCATTCCACTAAGGGATGCGCCAACGGCTCGATGGAGTTTGATCTCAAGACATTTCGTCCAACTTTCAGGTTCAGACCGGAGATTCCGGGTTCGAGCTATGCACTCGACATCGCCCGCCGCGCCGGTCTGCCCGATAAATTGGTTGAACGCGCCCGGGAGTTGCTCGGCAGTGACCGGAGTCAGCTTGAAGACCTCATCGCCAGCCTGGGCAATAAATTACGCCAGTACGAAACTCTGGTGGTTGATGAGAAAGAGCGCTCCGACTCGCAGAAGTCGCTTGAAGAAGCATACCAGAAGAAACTGGCGAAGATCAGGGAGAGGGAAAAGGACTTGAAGAAGCGGACGCTTGAGCAAGGCGAGGAGCTGCTGAGGAGTGCACGTCGAACCGTTGAGGCTGTGGTTAAGGAGATTCGAGAAGAGAAGGCGAGCCGGGAGGTTATCAAACATGCTCACGAGGCGCTCGATAAGCTGAGCGAGAGACTCAGCGATGATTCAAAACTACCAGAAGAAACCAAACCTGTCACCAAGAAACGTAAAGAAAGACCGGTGAAGAAACCGCAGGTTATTCCGGATAAAGAGCCGGAACTCGGCGATACGGTGCGGATAGATGACTCCTCCACTACCGGTGAGATAACGGATGTAAGCAGCAAGGGAGACCGGGTTTGTGTGGCGGTGGGATCGGTTCAGCTATGGGTGACGAAGGACCGGATCATGGTTGTCAAGCAGCGCAATAAAACTCCTGTTCAGGGGGTGAGAATGAAGGGAGGCGTGATTATTCCGAAAGTGCCGCTCGATCTTGATATCCGCGGCTGCAATTCCGACGAAGCGCTTCGTAATGTTGACAATTACCTGTATGATGGAGCGGCAGCCGGTCGTGACAGGCTGGGCATCATTCACGGCAAGGGTGCGGGCATACTGTCGCGCAAAGTACGCAGCCATCTCAAGAATCATCCGCTGGTGCAGTCGTTCCGCTTCGGTGAATACGGCGAGGGTGATTACGGTGTGACGCTGGTTGTGTTGAAGAAATAGAGTTTTGGGAATTTTGAGGGGGGAGCCATTCCCCCCTGCTATTGCAGAGCCTGTCCTCGCGAAGGCGGGGAGGGGAAAAGAAGGGAAGTTCTCCTTTGACACATAAAATCCCACCTGATGCGCGTATTGATCGATGTTGATGTACTGTTCATTAAACGCTTGACTTACGGCTTTTACCCTGTTAGCTTCAGTTTGATAAACAAACCGCACTGCCCACCTGCTTCGCATATTGAATACTTTAACAAGGAGTATGACCATGCGTATTACAATTCTTTTAATCACAAGCATCTGCGTCGCTCTGACAGCGGGTGCAGATCTTTTCGCCCAGGACGCGGAAAACGTCGAACAGGTCGGAAGGATTTACAATCAATGGGATAACGCTTGGGATGTCGTCGTTGTCGATGGCTTGGCTTACGTTGCTGCAGGATGTTCCGGTCTGCAGATTGTTGACGTATCTGATCCTGAGAATCCTGTGGTTGTAGGTTATTGGGAATACATCAATGAAGCCTGTGGCGTCGCGGTTTCCGACGAATATGCTTATGTAGCGGACGGAGGAATATGGAACGAAGATGAATTTGGATATGTCGGTGGTGGTTTGCGTGTTATCTCAGTTGATGATCCTGAACATCCGGAAGAAGTGGGATACTATAACACGCCGGGGAGAGCCGAGGGCGTCACGGTCTCCGGCGACTATGCTTACGTAGCGGACGGGGGAGGCAGTTTGCGTGTCATCTCAGTCGCCGATCCTGAACAACCGGAAGAAGTGGGATTCTGTGATACACCTGGGTAAGACATAGGCGTCACGGTTTCCGGCGACTATGCTTAGTTAGCGGACTGGGG
>JABMRV010000030.1 GCA_013202285.1 bacterium
CCCGAAGGGAATGACCTTTGAATAGCCGTGGGCGAAAGCCCACGGTAATGGTTGTAAAATTAGTACATGACCCTGAATGGGTCGAACAATATATAGCTATGAAATTCCCGTTTATTCAATCCCATTTAAGCGCTTATGGGACAAAGGGAGGAGTAGAAAGATTCTACTTTCTTCTTCTTCAAATCAACATTCCAATTTACTTTCACACTTGCTTAACAGTCCGTGCCACCCCCCAAGACTGAAGCCAATATTCCCATAAGTTAGCCGCATGCTAAATTGTTTGATTAATGAAACATACTATTATTATTTCGGGCTTGTAAAATAGGAGAAATAAGCCTTGACAAGAATAAAAGTGGTTGTTATATTTGCTTGTGATCTTAAGTACTAACTATGCATTTATATATTATGCACCTAATGTTTTGGTTGTTGTTAATGTTTTATGCAGTTTTTTGGTTATTTTGAAGTGCATGAACTTTGTATGCAGGCACTTATATTACTTTGTAAAGTATAAATTTGCTTTAGGAATCAATCCCCACTTTGACGGAGACAATCCTTTTGAATCCTATTGCAGTAATATGAGATATGCTTTTCAATGCAAGTGAGTAGTGGAATAAATAACTTTAGATAATCGATTTTCTTTAACTTTAGGATAGGACGTTTTGGATAATTACCTGTTTACAGCGCTTGCTGCCGGTATTCTTGCATTACTGTTTGCTTTCTGGAAAGCCAGATGGGTAAAAAAACAGGATGCCGGTGACGCACGCATGAACGAGATCGCCGGTCATATCCGGAAGGGCGCGATGGCGTTCCTGGGGAAGGAATACTCGGTTCTGGTCGTTTTTGTAATTGTAGTGGCAATCCTGTTGGGTATTGCCAACGCACTTGCTGAGAAAGCCTCGTCACTCGTTGCGCTATCATTCATAATCGGCGCCATCTGCAGCGGTCTGGCTGGTTTCTTCGGGATGCGTGTTGCCACTTATGCCAACGTTCGTACAGCAAATGCAGCTCGATCCGGGCTCTCCAAAGCTCTATCGGTGGCATTTTCCGGTGGAGCCGTCATGGGAATGTCGGTTGTTGGACTGGCGCTGAGCGGTCTAACGATTCTATTCCTTTTATATACTAAGGTGCTCGGCTTCGAATATGGCACGCAGGAAGGTGTGAAGCTTTTACTGGCAACCATCTCTGGTTTCTCGCTTGGAGCTTCCTCGATTGCCCTGTTCGCTCGTGTGGGTGGTGGAATATACACCAAGGCTGCCGATGTCGGCGCTGACCTTGTAGGCAAGGTCGAAGCCGGTATCCCTGAAGACGACCCCCGCAACCCGGCGGTTATTGCAGATCTCGTCGGTGATAACGTCGGCGATGTAGCCGGCATGGGCGCCGACCTGTTTGAATCCTATGTCGGAGCTATCATAGGTGCGATGGTGATTGCCGGATCAAGCTGGTACGTGGCGTCATCCTCAGCCGTTTCATCAGTGATGCCTGTTCTGCTGCCGATCGCACTTGCAGCAGCCGGTATTGTGGTTTCGATCATCGGAACATTTCTCGTTCGCTCCGGTGAAAATTCAAATCCACAGGCTTCACTTAATATCGGCACCTTCGGCACAGGTATTCTGATGGTTATCGCATCCTGGTTCATCATCCAGGAGTTCATTCCCGTGCCGATTAATGTTATAGATTTCTTCGGTGTATCTCACACATATACAGCCACCGGTGTTTTTATGGCGACGATCATCGGTTTGTTCGCCGGAATTGCCATTGGTTTGATCACCGAATACTACACATCCGAAAGCCGCGGACCTGCACGTGCAGTTGCCAAAGAGAGCCAGACAGGCGCTGCAACCAATATCATCGCCGGTTTAGCGACTGGTATGCGTTCAACAGCTTTTCCGTTATTAGTGTTAGGTGCGGCGATCATTTTCGCCTATAATTTCGCCGGTCTGTACGGTATTGCCATCGCCGCGGTCGGGATGCTGTCAACGACGGGAATCCAACTCGCCGTCGATGCTTACGGTCCGATTGCCGACAATGCCGGAGGTATTGCGGAAATGGCTGAACTTGGACCCGAAATTCGCAAACGAACCGACAAACTCGATGCCGTCGGTAATACAACTGCTGCCATCGGAAAAGGATTTGCCATCGGATCAGCGGCGCTGACGGCACTGGCGCTGTTCTCCGCCTTCATGACCGTCGTTCGCTTCAAGCATCCTGAAGTCAAGATCGACCTGATGAATCCCAATGTGATGGCTGGTCTCTTCGTCGGAGCGATGTTGCCCTTCCTGTTTAGTTCATTTGCTATGCAGGCAGTCGGCAAAGCTGCCGGCAAGATGATCGAAGAAGTTCGCCGCCAGTTCAGGGAGATTACTGGACTTCTTGAAGGAAAAGAGGGCGTTGTTGCAGATCATAGCCGCTGTGTCTCAATTGCCACAACAGGCGCCATCAAGCAGATGATTGCACCGGGTCTTCTCGCGATCCTTACACCGGTAATTGTTGGATTTGCTTTTGAGGACAAATCAGTGCTTGGCGGAATGCTCGCCGGAGTAACATCATCAGGTGTGCTTATGGCGATTTTCATGGCTAACGCTGGCGGTGTGTGGGATAACGCCAAGAAGCATATAGAAGGCGGCGCGCTGGGCGGCAAGGGTTCGGATGCCCATAAAGCAGCCGTGGTCGGTGATACGGTTGGTGATCCTTTCAAGGATACCGCCGGTCCTTCATTGAATATCCTCATCAAGTTAATGAGTGTTGTGTCGCTGGTGATTGCGCCCCTGCTGTAAGAGGAGGAATTGCAGTCAGTGTGATGGTATAGGTTATCACTTTCGACGTAATAAATAAAATATAAAAGAGAGGTTCTAATGGCAACGCAAAAATTGATCCGCCCGCACGGTTCCGATGAGCTAATTCAATTGCTCTTAGAGGGCAGCGAGCTTGCTGCTGAACGGAGTAAGGCGGAAACACTTCCGAAGGTTGGCATAACTTCGCGGGAGGTTGGTGACCTGATCATGCTCGGCATAGGCGGCTTCACACCTCTGAGAGGTTTCATGGGGTCTGCTGACTGGAAGGGCATCTGTACGGAAATGAAAATGACTGACGGCACCTTCTGGCCCATCCCGATTACAGTTTCCGTTGACAAGGATTTTGCTGATTCGATCAACGAAGGTGATGAGATTACACTTGTCAACGACAATGACGGCGATCTGATGGCAACCATGAAAGTCGAAGAGAAGTACACCATTGACAAAACCTTCGAGTGTAAAAACGTTTTTACAACTGACGACTCTGAGCATCCCGGTGTTCAGATGGTGATGAATCAGAAGGAAGTAAACCTCGGTGGACCGGTTAAGGTTCTCTCAGAAAGCACATTTCCTCAGGAGTTTGCCGGTATCTACCAGCGTCCAGCGGAAAGCCGGAAGATTTTCGAGGAGAAGGGCTGGCGGACGATTTCAGCTTTACAACTTCGCAACCCTATGCACCGTTCTCATGAATATCTCGCCAAGATCGCTATCGAGGTCTCGGATGGTCTTTACATTCACCAGTTGGTCGGTGGTTTGAAGCCTGGTGATATTCCTGCCGACGTGCGGGTCAAATGTATCAACACGCTCGTTGAGAATTACTTCAACAAGGACCGCGTCGTCCAGGGTGGTTACCCGCTCGATATGCGTTATGCCGGACCTCGTGAAGGTCTGCTGCATGGCGTCTTCCGCCAGAATTTCGGCTGTACGCACATGATCATCGGTAGAGACCACGCAGGCGTCGGCGAATACTACGGTCCGTTTGATGCCCAGCATTCCTATCTTGATCTGTGGGACGGCGCTCTCGAGTGCAAGATGCTTCCCATCGACTGGACTTTCTGGGACTACGGACAGGGTGGTATGGCTTCGATGAAGACATCTCCGGATAAGAACAAAGATAATCGTTTGTTCCTTTCAGGGACCAAACTACGCAAGTATCTGTCGGAGGGGATGCTCGATGAAATACCAACCGAGTTCAGTCGTCCCGAAGTTTTGACGATCCTCAAGGAATACTATGCCGGTCTCGAAGAGAAAGTCGAGATCAAAATGCATGGTTATGCAACCGGAGAAGCGAAATAGGATTAAATAGTGCTCGTTGATAAAGTCAGGAATACCCGCTGGCAGACGCCCTCGTCTGCCAGTTAAGTCTTTGTTTTACCGTCACACGAAGGCGTGTGACGGCGGGCAAATCTTGCTATGCAAGGACTTTTTCAACAGGTACTAAATAGAATTGTAAGAACAATAATATCAATTAATTAAGGAGAAATGATGCCAAGTTATGTAATCCCTGACAAGTGCGATGGGTGCAAGGCTCTGGACAAGACAGCTTGCCAGCATATCTGCCCCAACGACTTGATGGTCTTGGATCCCAAGACCGAAAAGGCGTACAATCGTGACGTCTCAATGTGCTGGGAATGCTACAACTGTGTCAAGATCTGCCCCGTGGATGCAGTTGAAGTTCGCGGTTACGCTGACTTCGTACCACTGGGCGCGATGGTCACCCCGATGCGCGGTACCGATAGTATTATGTGGACCGTGAAATTCCGTAATGGAATGTTAAAGCGCTTTAAGTTCCCAATCCGTACCACGCCTGAAGGTTCAGCAGTTCCTGACGGTGGTTGGGAGACCGGGACAGAGGATCTTGGCGACCCGACCCTTTTCAGCGAGCCCGGATCGCTTGGGATGGATGCAGTTACAACACTTAAGTAAGAGGAGTCGTCATAATGGCAAATTTTGAAACTGTTACAGTTAAAACCGACCTGTTGATCGTCGGTGGCGGCATGGCCGCTTGTGGTGCCGCTGTCGAAGCTGCCCATTGGGCAAAGAAGAACGGCTTGAGCGTCGCACTCGTTGACAAGGCTGCAGTTGACCGCTCTGGCGCTGTTGCCATGGGTCTCTCAGCGATCAACCAGTATGTCGGCCTAATGGAAGGCGATAATACGCTTACCGATTACATTCGGTATGTTCGTAACGATCTCATGGGAGTAACCCGTGAGGATTGCGTCGCCAACATCGCCCGTCATGTTGACGGATCGGTTCATCTGTTCGAAAAATGGGGTCTTCCCATCTGGAAGGATGAAAAAGGCGGTTACGTGCATGAAGGTCGCTGGCAGCTAATGATTAACGGTGAATCCTACAAGGTGATTGTCGCTGAAGCAGCCAAGAATGCTATTGGAATCGATAACATCTATGAGCGTGTGTTTATTGTTGGTCCGCTTATGGATGGTGATCGCGTTGCCGGTGCGGTTGGTTTCTCCATTCGTGAGGAGAAGTTTTACGTGTTCCATGCCAAGGCTGTCATCGTTGGAATGGGTGGCGCTGTCCACGTATTTAAGCCGCGTTCGGCAGGTGAAGGACTCGGTCGCGCCTGGTATCCGCCTTGGAACTCCGGTTCTTCCGCATACTTTACCCTGAAGGCTGGCGCAGAGATGACCTGTCAGGAAGTTCGTTTTATTCCGGTGCGTTTCAAGGATGCTTATGGTCCTGTGGGCGCCTGGTTCCTGCTGTTCAAATCCCGCGCCACTAATGGTCTCGGTGAAAACTATATGCAGACCAACGCGGACGAGCTTCAAAACTGGCTTCCCTACGGTAAAGTTAAGCCGGTACCGGCAAACCTGCGTAACTGGCTGATGCTGCTTGATGTGATGGAAGGCAAGGGTCCTATCTTCATGAGAACTGAAGAAGCTATTGGCAACATCGCTGCTGAGTTCAAGGACGATCCGAAGGCATATAAGAAGAAGATGAAGGAACTCGAGTCTGAGGCTTGGGAAGACTTCCTCGATATGACCATTTCTCAGGCGATCCTCTGGGCGGCTTCAAATGTCGCTCCAGAAGAGAGATCTTCTGAAATCGCCGCTGCCGAGCCGTACTTCATCGGTTCGCACTCCGGCGCTTCCGGCGCATGGGTCTCAGGTCCTTCGGATATCCAGACCGGTGAGACCAAGAATGAGTATTACTGGGGTTACGACTGCATGTCAACGGTGAACGGACTCTTCTGTGCCGGTGATGCTTCAGGCGCTTCGTCTCACAAGTTCTCATCCGGTTCACATGCTGAGGGTCGTATTGCCGCCAAATTCGCGATTAAGTTCATTCTTGACAACAACTCTGAACCTAACATCGGTGGTGCAGGTATCGAAGAATTGAAGAAAGAAATCCTGGCTCCGCTGGATCGTTTCGCTGAATTCAGCAAGAACACCACGGATGCTGAAATCAATCCTGATTATATTCGTCCCAAGATGTTCATGTTCCGTCTGCAGAAGTTGATGGACGAATATGCCGGTGGTGTAACGGCTCAGTTCAAGACTTCGAAGCCACTTCTCGACAAGGGAATGGAACTTCTCGACTTCCTGAGAGAGGATTCGTGTAAACTCGCTGCCGAGGATTTGCATGAACTGATGCGCTGCTGGGAGAATATCCATCGCATGTGGCAGGCTGAAGCACATGTCCGCACAATCCTCTTCCGCGAGGAGACACGTTGGCCAGGGTATTACTTCCGCCCCGACTTTCCCGAGATGAAGGATGAGTGGAAGGTCTTCGCCAACTGCAAGTGGCATCCTGCTACTGGTGAATGGGAAATGATGAAGAGACCCATCTACCAGATATTCGATTAAGATAGTCTTATTTACCCTGGGGCTCCCTTTGGGGAGCCTCAGGCTGTTATCCACAGATTACATATTCTCCTGTTGAAAAAGTACTCATTTTGTCATTCCTGCGCTACTTTGTCATTCCCGCGCAGGC
>JABMRV010000031.1 GCA_013202285.1 bacterium
AATCTCGAACAGTATATTATCAATGAGATTGCTTCGCTACACTCGCAATGACAATACGATACAACCTCAATTCCCCACTCCCACCGTCAGCTTCCTGAACCTCGTCGGGGCGGCGCCGTGAGACATCTCAGCCGTCTGTCCGGGTTGCCCCTTGCCGCAGTTGTGCACGCCCCACAACGTCCAGTGCTTGTCATTGCAGATGGCGTCGCAGCTCCCCCAGAACTCCGGTGTAATGCCCTGGTAGTTGGCGTTTTTGTACATCTGACCCTTCCTTCCGCTCTTTATCTCCCAGGCGGCTTCAACGCCGAACTGGAAGTTCAAGCGCCACTGATCTATCGACCAGCAACGGTTCGTCTCCATATAAATCCCGCCGTCGGTATCAGCCATCAGGTCGTCGAGATCCCATTTGCCCGGCATCAGCGACAAGTTGGTGATGCGGACTATCGGGATATGATGCCAGCCGTCGGCGCGGTTGTTTCCGCTGGAACGTTCAGCGCCTATTTTATGAGCAAGCTCGCGGCTGAACTGGTAACCTACGAAATCACCCTTCTTGACAATATGCCAGCGCTGTGCCCTCACGCCGTCATCATCCCAGCCGAGTGTCGCCAGACCGCCCGGCACGGTCGAATCGGCGACAAGATTGACATGATCGGAGCCGTATCTGAAGTTGTTCAGTTTCTCAGTGATGGCAAAGCTCATACCGGCATAGTTCGCTTCCATCCCTAACACACGGTCGAGTTCGGTGGCATGACCGACCGACTCGTGGATCTGCAATCCCAACTGAGAACCGTCGATAATGGTGTCGCGTTCACCGGACGGACAGGTCGGAGCGGTCAGCAGCTCGATTGCCTCCTCACGCACGCGTTCGGCGTTCTCGACGAGGTGCAACCCTCTGACCAGTTCATAGCCGAGGCTCATGTATTGACCGCGGAAGGAGTTCGGATAGCTGCGTACCTGAATTTCACCTTCACCCACTGCAGTAGCGGCATATCCCGCGCCGGATCGGATCAGGAGCTGGTCGATGAACGATCCCTCGCTGGTCGCCATCCACTGGTGTTCGGATTTGAACGCGACCGTACTTGAAGCCGTTTTGATACGCTTGTCTGCGCATAGGGTTTTATCTATCTCAAACAGCAGCGCCAACTTCTGCTCCAGCGGAACGGAGAAGGCATCCTCGACAATCGGCGTTTGCCACCTCTCGTCACAGACAGGTTCCGGAGCGAGCCGGACATCGTCTTTCTTCAGCCGTGAAGAAGCCTTGGCAATGGCGACTGCTTCTGCGGCGATCCTGTCGATGGCGTCCTTATCGACGCCGGGACCGCAGGCATATCCCCACGCGCCATCGACGATGACTCTGACGCCGAATCCGAGGTCTTCACCGATTTCGAGTTCCGATACTTTACCATTCTGCACGGTTATCTCTTCCCATTTGGTGAAGATGATCCGACAATCGGCATAACCGGCGCCTTTTATCTTTGCGGTTTCCACCGCACGTTCTGCAAGTTGTCTCATTTTAAGTCCTGTTTATGTTAAAGATTATTTTCGTTTTTGTGTCATTCCCATGAAGATGGGGAAGCCAGATTTTGTGTTTCAGTCAGGTTACGCTACACCTAAAATGTGATGGGAAAAACCGGGGCATCACTTCGTTTGCCAAGCTTTTGGTTCTTCTCCTTTTAACCATTGGAACCACTGAACATGACCACAGTTATCGCAAGTGAATATTTTTATCAATCTGTGATCACCACCATGAGTAGGATCAAATCCAAATTTCATAGCCTCAGTTTTACCGCCATCAGCCTTCAATATATATTTTCCAATCCCGCAGACAAGACATGGTCTATTCACCTTGGACCCCTTAAAAGTAAAAGGTATCTCCAAGGACCGAATTATTTGGTCCATCTGCTTCAAAAGAAGGTAAGCATCTCCATGCATGACTTTCTCGTTTTCGTACTCAACGACGCATTTAGCAAGTATCTCATTAATCTGACTCATCTCTGGGGAATTAGAAAATAGTTCAGTGAGATCGTTCTCGCTTTGATTCCAATATTCGCGGTTAAGTGGTTGCTCCGATCCAGATACCATTGCCCATAGAACCTTTCCAAGAGAATAAACATCAAAAGTTGGTTTAATGTCTTCTATTCTTACCCTTTGTGCCCATTGTGGCATCCAGTCCCATGATCCTACATTGTCAATTGTTCCGGACAATCTTATTTTCTGCTCATCTGCGAAATACACTAATCCAAAATATCCCAGTATCAGTTCCCCGTTATTCCCGATAAAGATATTCTCAGGTTTAATATCCCTATGCACAATTTCATTACTGTGGAGTTTGGCTACGCCTTCAACCATTGGGCGGAGGGCTATAAGAGAATCCAGAGCCTTCCCTTTGTATAATGCAAGGTTACCATGAAGAGTGCCATGAGCGTAAAATTCAGCTACAAACCATTGAGAATCATCAACATCATATTCGCGAACTTTAAGCAAATTGGGATGAGTAATTTTAGACATAGCCTTAATTTCACGTTTCATTCTTTCAGGAGCAAGTTCAGGATCTCGCGCATCTTTTGGTTGATGCAACACTTTGAGCGCACAGATTTCACTCGAAGACACACTCTTAATATATTCTCTTAACGGTGGAACAATCTCTTCAGCTTTTCGTTGCACAGCTCCAGTGTGTGGCAAGACGTTTCTATCAACAATCGAACTGAAAGCCACTACGAGATCGTGCTCAGGACTCTTTCGTCTGACCTTATGGACCTTGCCCTGTCCTCCCTCACCGTAATTCTCCTCAACGATTTCCCAGTTTCTGTTAAATTTCATTAATCTTCTCCAAGAGTAAACTAAGGGTCAAGTAACAAACTTTGTTCTTTTCACGTCAGGTTATCCGGCAGTTGCCGGACTTGAAACCTGACGGGAATGGAAAAACCTCAAACTATATTCCTGCCTGTGCAGGAATGACACACACATTAAACCTGGATTCCTGCCTGCGCAGGAATGACACTACTCCTTCTTCACCTTCGATTTATTGTCTGATGTCGCTGCCCCTTCAATCCTCTTCGCCACCTCCTCAAACTCCTCATCCGCCTCCTTCGTCTCTAATTCGCGTCGCACCTGCTCAAACTTGTCATACTCCCCCACCGCAAGCGCCTTTGCCACCTCCATCGACACCTTTCCCGAATCGTCCAACACCTCGCGTTCGCTAAATTTCAGGAACGCATCCAGTTTCTCGCGCCAATCGCGCATATAGAGCGGGTTGCGTCGTCGTGTCTGGTCTTCCGCATGGTCGAGATACATCACCACAAACCGATTCAATTCGGATAACTCATCAGCAGATAGATAGTTCTTGGCAATGGTCACATCCCCCTTGCGTACCTTTGCGCCCTTCCAACTGGTTAGACCCATATTCGGCTTGCGAACATCGGCTCGCTCGGCAATGAGCTCGGCAGCGGTCATGCCGGTCACCGCCCAATGCAGCTTGTTCTGAACGATGGCGAAGAACTCCTGCGTAGCATCTCCCTTGGGATTGTAATCGATGGACAGTGCATACAAATCACGAACCTTCTGGTAGAAACGCTTCTCAGACGCGCGGATATCCCGTATGCGTTCAAGCAGCTCATCGAAATAATCCGTCCCCAGATGACGACCTTCCCTCAGCCGTTCATCGTCCATCGTGAAGCCCTTGACCAGGTATTCCCTCAACCGCTCTGTCGCCCAGCGCCGGAACTGCGTACCGCGATGGGAGCTTATTCTGTAACCCACAGCAATAATTGTCTCGAGGTTATAGTGATCGATCTCGCGAGTGATTTCACGCTTGCCCTCGATTTGAACTATTAGATATTTTCTAATAGTTGAATCTCGGTCGAGTTCTCCTTCCTCGTAAATATTCTTAATATGGAAGTTAATCGTCGGTACAGAGACTTGATACAGCTCCGCCAATAACCGTTGCGACAGCCACACCGACTCATCCTCCAACCGCACTTCAATCCGGCTGAGACCCTCTTCAGTCTGGTAGAACAATATCTCCGAATCAGGTGTCTTCATGGTCAGGC
Source organism: bacterium (assembly GCA_013202285.1). Classification (GTDB taxonomy): domain Bacteria; phylum Electryoneota; class AABM5-125-24; order Hatepunaeales; family Hatepunaeaceae; genus JABMRV01. The sequence continues at coordinate 4,050 of JABMRV010000031.1, forward strand.
TGCGTTCCCGCTTCATAGTAAAAACCTCAATCTGGATTCCGGATCAAGTCCGGAATGACAAAGGGAGTATCAATTCTCAGTCTTACTTGTAAGATGGAAGTCATTCACCTTAATCACCGGCGCAACGCTCCCGCCGCCGCCCCAGAAAGTACCTGTCTTGAACAGCTCCTTCGACAACGCTTCGACATTGGAGAACACGTGCAGAACCGACTCGGTAAAACGCATGTTCTTCAGCCCCTTTGTAACCTTCCCGTTCTCGATCATGAACAATCCGTCGCGGGTCATACCGGTGAGCGTCAGGGTCATCGGGTTAAGGATGTTCACGTAGTGCAGGTTGGTGACCAGCAATCCCTTTTCGGTCGAGGCGATCATCTCCTCTATTGACGAATCTCCGGGAGACATAATCAGGTTCATCGGGCAGGGTCCGTATGAATCCGGCTGCGGGAAGGAGTGACCGGTCTGTTCGACGCCGGCAAGCTTTGCAGTCATGCGGTTGTGTACCGCACTTTTAAATATGCCGTTTTCAATCAGCATGACCTTCTGCCGCGGGAAACCCTCGAAGTCGAACGGCACGCCTTTCGAGAGAGGATGATAGGTATTGTCCTCGATGGTGATGTTCTCGCCGATGACCTTCTCACCTGTCTTACCGGAGAAACAACTCCGCTCTTCGGCGAAAGCCAGCCCGTTGAAAGACTCCCAGCCGAGAAAGAGCAGGAATTCAGCGGCTGCCGACGGCTCGAAAATGACAGTATAAGCCCCTGGTTCGATCTCGCCAGGATTGCGTCCGTCAAGCGCCTTCTTTGCGGCGATACCGGCAAGTTTATCGATGCCAATAACATCGATGTCGTGATCAGCTTCCTCAGCCCAGCCGGACGAGTCGGAACTCATTGCCGATACCGAGAACTTAGCGGATGTTGACCGTTTAAACGCCCATAAACCTTTGGAATTCGCCAGTCCAAAGCTGCCGCCTCCCGATGAGAATATGCCGGCGCCATTAAGGTTTTCACGCTTAAACAGATCGACTGCTTTCTTTACTCCATCGACCCGGGCGTCGGGAGTTGTGTCGGCTGTAGCGGGAGTGAAATTTTCGATTTTATCATACTGTTGAGGTTTCGCAAGGGGCAGCAGATCGGGATCTATTTCCGCGACTTTGAGCGCTGCGATAGCGGTATCCACGCAACGTCTGATACCCTCGTCGGACAGGTATCCGGTGGAAGCCTTACCCATTCTCCCGTCCTTGAGCAGCCGAATCGAGAGGTCTTCTCCATGGGATGAGACATTCTGTGTGATGATGTTCTCACTGAACCGAGTCAGCGCGCTGTCGCCGGAGTCGACCATGACTTCTGCGTCGTATCCGGAAGCGAACGAGAGTGCCTTCTCAGCCAGTGTCTTGAGTTCAATTTCAGTTTGCATTAAGTCCTCGTTAGTTCGTGATTCGTATATAGTATAGTATTATACAAACAAAAATCTATACAGACAACCCGGAACGGATGGAAATGAAACGAGAGGTGTTATCGAGTAAGTAAACGTGGGAATAAGATGGGGGGCTTGTTCAGTTGATTTGTAGCCCGGCTTCCCCGAAGCCGGGAATAATCTGTCTTCCGCTTGAGAGAAACCCCGGATTCGGAGAATCCGGGCTACAAACTGCAAACAGCAGCTCTACTGAAACTTCTGATCTTCCTTCGGAACGTACCATTCGTCAAGCTGATAGCCGGGTCGGAAAGGATACCAGAAAACACCTTTGAAGCGTTTGTTGTATGCAGGTTTGCGCATGGTGCTGAACAGGAAGGTGTATGGCTGCTCCTCGTGCAGGATCTGCTGGAACTGATGGTACATGGCAATCCGTTTCTCCTGGTCGAACTCGATACGTGCAGCATCGATCAGTGAGTCAGCTTCGGTGTTCATGAAGTCGATATGATTGGAACCACGGCTCTTGGCTGACTCGGAATGCCATACTTGCTTGGGATCGCCCTTCATGCCGAAAACCCAGCCGAGGTAACAGGCGTCAAAATTATGGTTGCGGATGTAATTGTTGATGAAAACCGACCACTCCAGCCGCCGGATGTTCATTTCGATGCCGATCATGTAAAGGTCTTCCCGCAGTATCGAAACGAGTTGTTCGGCGAAGTTTGATCCGGCAGGGATCAACATCTCGAACCGGAACTCGAGCGTATCCTTATCGAGAATACCATCACCGTCAACATCCTCCCAACCTGCCTCCGTTAACAGTCTCACCGCTTCGTCGGGGTCGTATTTGTATGCCACAATAGTGGAATCGTAGTCCATTCCATAGCGGTAGAAGTTGCAGGTGACAATCTCGGCAAGCCCGAACAGCAGCTTATCACGGCAATCCTCGCGGCGAACCATGTGAGTCATCGCCCGCCGCACCCATTTATCTTTGAAGATCGGATGCGAATTCCGCCAGCCGAGGTAACCGTAGCTGGGGATAATGTAGGTACTCTTGATGAAATTTCGCAGGAACTTCTCCTGGTTTGTCATCATCAGATACTGGATAGTGGTCATTCGCTCGAGAAAGTCAACCTCTCCATTCTTAAGGGCGACCAGAGAGGCAGTGTTGTCTGTGAGTACACGAAATACGAGCTTGTCGAGATAGGCATAACCATCTCCCTGCCAATAGTTCCTGTTACGGTCGAGTACTACTTCCAGTCCGGTTGACCAATGGTTAAACTCGTATGGACCGCTGCCGACGGTCGGTGCGCGGTTCTGCTCGTGTTTGTTGAACTGACGACCGAAAGTCTCGATGCGCTCATGTATGTCACGGCATATTGATCCAAGGCTGTCGCGCATGGGGAAGTCATCCCGACCGACACGAGCCTCAATCTCCTGCGTTAGTGAGAGGGTGCCGAGGATATCACGCGTTGACTTTGATGTCTGATCGATCAACCTGACGGCAGGAACTCCATCAGGATTATCAGTAAGAAAGTCTTTGATCAGAGCCAGCTTTTCGTCAGGTGATTTTTCTTTCAGATCGGGAATAGCCTTCTGTATGTCTTTCCAGTTGATCTTATCCTGAGTTACGCTTTCGATTGATTTCTCAAGTGCTGTTAGAGTCGCCCCCGCAACCAGTCCACGCCAGGAAACATCGGGATTATCATCCAGCAGATTCGCAATCCTGCCGAATGATGAGCCGTTCTTGACCTGGAAATAACTCAAATCGCTCATCAGACCATCGGGATCGAATATATGTTCGGGAAGAATGCTGAAACCACCGAGGAAATCGACATGCATGAAATGCGGTTGGGAGCAGTACATGATCAGGTTCAGGTCATCTTTAAGATTCACGCTGTCGAGTTCTGCATAATATGGCTTGGTTGGCAGGTCATCGACGTAGGGATTCATGATGGCTTTGAGAGTAAAAACCGCATCACGCATGGTCAGTTGCTTCCCGTCATGGAAGCGTATATCGGAACGCAGTTTCCAGGTGTAAACGAGATGATCGTCCGATGTCTCAGGCAGAGACTCGGCGAGCAGCGGTTCATTATCCCAGGGTGGTTTACGCTGGGTCTGCAGGAACGATTCGTAGATGTAGTTGTAGATATTCGTGGCGCTGGCTGAGGTCGAGGTGAAAGGATTGAGAGACTCCGGTTCGTCGAGCAGGTTCATGATTATCCAGTCTCCGGTGACAGGTTCACCATTGTAGCTGGCATTGTTATCCTCGACGGAATCTCCCTGGATGAAGGAACCGGAACCTCCTATCTGGCAGCCGGAGAATAACAGCAGGAAGAGAAGAAGTATGAATATGGATGAAAGTTTGTGACAGTGGTTCATTTATCATTGTCTCCAAATAGATCGAGGCTCAAAGGGAGTATCACCCCTTTATAACCTTACCGGTCTTCTTGTTGACCATCGAGATTAACCCTGTTTCCTTGCTCCCTGAGACGGCTTCTTCAGTTTCTTCGTCCTTCTTCTCCTCAGCCTCAGTTTCCTCTGGCGGTTCCTCTTCCTCTTCAGGTTCAAGCTCGACAATTCCTATATGAAAGAAGCTGCGCCGCTTGTTCAGTATCTCAGGATCGACCGGAACAGTCTCATTCTGTCTGCGGTCGATATCGGATGTGCCTTTGATAGTAGCGTTTGCGTTTACATCAAAGATGTAATACCTCCCTGAATGAATGTAACAGAAAGCAGAAAGGTGAGGTATATCAAGCGTAACGTAGAGATGTTCGATTCCTCTCAGAACGACCTTTGAATAGACCGTTTTCATTGAGATACAACCCGATTCAAGGAAGAGATCGTATCTCGTTTCCAGGGTTGTTGCTTCCCGGATAGATACCAAAACATAGCAATCATGCTCGGTATCACTCAGCATTATGTTGTTGCCGTGTTCGATTGAGCTAAGTGAACCTCTCAGAATCATCGCGATACGGCTGCTTATCTCGCGCACCGACAGGCAGTTTCTTTGTTCCTGATACATATAATTTCTACTCATTTATCCACCAGATCTATTTTTTCGGTCAGTTTGCGAGTTCTGCTTTACTTCTCACAATCCGTGCGCCTTCATGGAACGCTGCCAGGTTCAACTCTTCGGTCCCGCGCGGAACGCGATGCCTGATAACCGCTTCCCATACGTCCTCCGGGATTGGCAGATCGGCTGAAACGGCGCCCAGTAAAACCGTATTCACTGCTTTTGCATTGCCGAGCTTAAAGGCAATGCCCTGAGCATCGATTGAGAGGACTCTATCCGCTATCTTGCCTGCCTCAGCAATCGGATTGTCGGGATAGTTATATTTTTTGGTGAATGCGATTGGAGGAACAATCTGCTGGGTGTTGATTACCATCAGACCGTTTTTACTGACCTGATCCGCCCACCGCATACCTTCTGCGGCTTCAAATGCGAGCACTACATCAGCATCGCCGTAAGGGATAAGAGGTGAATACACCTTCGGACCGATTCGCACGTGGCATGACACGACACCGCCGCGTTGAGCCATTCCGTGTACTTCGGATTTCTTGACGTCGTATCCGGATTTCATCGCCGCTTCAGACAGCAGTTCTGACGCCAGGATTACTCCCTGACCTCCGACGCCCACAATGAGAATATTGAATGTTTTGTCTATCATGGTTTGTTTCTGTGGTTTTTCGCTGCTTCGTGTATGTTGGGTCGTAGGGATTGAAAATCTTCAACCCTTACACATTGGTTGACTTACTATATAAACCCCGCAGGGGTTGAACTGTGAATAGCCACCAGCATCAGCCGGTGGATTTAAAGAATCTTTAACCAACCAACCCTGAAGGGGTTGAACAACAACTGTCTCTGAAGTAACAAACTACATATTAATATTTCGCGTCGTAGAGTGTTCCGGCGGCTGCCGGATTGAAAAATTACGTGTTAATCTGCAGGGTGGGGACCAGTTCTTTGATTTATCCACTCTAATGGTCGTCATTCTGGCGGAAGCCAGAATCCAGAAAATGCTATTTTGTTAGATAACAAACTTGTCTGGATTCCTGCCTACGCAGGAATGACACGGTTAGGTCTAAAACTTGACTATCTGGTGGATATTTCAAAGAACTCGGGGACAACCCGCAGCACATGAGTTATTCTATCGCTGGATAAGAGTTCTTTACTTCTCACCTCAAATAGAGGGTAATTCCCCATCAGACTTCCACTATTTCATGTTCTTTCTTCCCGAGTGGAATGATGCAATCGACCGGACAAACCTTGACACACAGCTCACAGCCGGTACAGGTATCGGGGTCGATGATGACCTTATGCAGTCCCTGGTCGGTTATTTCGTCGATCTGGATCACGGACGGGCAGCCTATGCGAATACATGCAGCACAGCCGTTGCAGATGTCGAGCAGAACTTCGAACGGCTCCGGTTCTTTCTTTATTGGGTAGAGCATGCACTCATTCTGGGTGATTATCAGTGAAGGTTCACCCGAAGCGGTGGTCTGCTTGATGACCTTGATGGTGTTTTCTAAATCGTATGCGTCGATTGCATGGATATTCTTAACACCGAGCGCTTGTGCCAGCCTTTGTAAATCTACGGAAAATGTTTTCTCTCCCTGCAGTGTATAACCGGTTCCCGGATGCTGTTGCCCACCGGTCATGGCGGTGGAGCGATTGTCGAGGATAATGATGGTCACGGGAACCTTGTTATAGACGGCATCCAACAGACCGGTTATGCCGGAATGCAGGAAGGTTGAGTCTCCGATGATTCCGACAACCGGCTTACGAGATCCCCCAACCAGTTGCACTCCCGAAGCCATGCCGATGGAAGCGCCCATACAGATGGTTGTATGCAGGGCGTTCAACGGTTCGAGCGCACCGAGCGTGTAACAGCCGATATCGCCGAACACGTCGGCTTTCAGTTTCTTCAACGCTTGAAAGACTGCGCGGTGAGCGCATCCTGAGCAGAGTACCGGCGGGCGCGGCAGTACGTCTAATGGCTTCGGTCGCGGTCGCGGGGCTCGCCCATTGAGAACACCTGCTTTGCAGAGACCATCCTCAACGATGGTCGGATTCAGCTCACCCTCATTGGGGAAGAATTTCCTGCCCTCGCACTCGATACCGGAAGCCTTGAGCTGATCTTCGTAGAACGGTTCAAGTTCCTCGACCACAATCAATTGATCGACCGTGGAGGCGAACTTGCTGATTGCATCAATCGGGAGTGGATTGGACATCCCGATCTTGAATATCGGAGCTTTCGGTAGAACTTCGCGCACATGCTGGTATGAGATTCCACCGGTGACGATACCGACTTTACCCTCGCCTGGTTCAGCGAAATTGATTGGCAGAGTCTCAGAATAACTCTTCAGTTTTTCAAGCCGCAGTTCGACTTCATGATGCCTTATACGAGCATTTTGCGGAACCATTACGAATCGCTTGGGATCCTTTTTGAAACCGGTTACCTTCGGTTCAAGCCATGTTTCGAGGTCAACAATCCCCTTGGCATGTGAGATGCGGGTGGTGACCCTCAGCATAACCGGCGTCTCGAACCGTTCGGATATATCGATTGCCAGTTTGAAGAAGTCGTGAGCCTCATTGGAATCGGATGGTTCAAGCATCGGTATCTTGGCGAAGCGGGCAAGATGACGGTTATCCTGCTCGTTCTGAGATGAATGCATCTCCGGATCATCGGCTGATATGAGAACAAAACCGGCGATAGTTCCGGTGTAAGCGAAGGTCATCAGCGGATCCATGGCAACGTTCACGCCGACGTGCTTCATGCAGACCATTGTGCGTGCCCCTGCGAGCGCGGAACCGATACCGGTTTCGAAAGCGACCTTTTCATTCGGCGCCCATTGAGCGATGACGCCCGGCAGTCTGGCGAATGTCTCCATTATTTCAGTTGAGGGAGTGCCCGGATAAGCCGATGCAAAATAGACACCGGCTTCACGAGCACCCAATGCAATAGCCTCATTACCCGACATCAACATGCGGGTCGGTTCTTTTATTTCTGGTAGTTTATTTATTTTGGACATTTTATCTTTTAGATTAAAAAGACCTTATTATTACTTTGTCAAGTATCAGTTGTCATTGCGACCCCAGCGGCACGAACATGTACATTGGGAGGGTGTGGGACGCAGGTAGACGGTGTTTAATCTCTCTCACCCCCCCTGCAATAGCAGGTGGGGTAAAAACCAACAGCCTAATTGTAATCGAGTGCCTCCTCAATGCCATCAATCACCCTGAACGCCCCCTCCGCCAGAGCCTGGAGTTCGCCTTCACCGGGGTAGAGAATCAGTCTGCCCAAGAAAGAGATATATGGTCGAAGCAGGTCGATGATCGCCTCCGAATGAGCCAATCCTCCGGTTATCAGAATGGCGTCGATCTTCCCATGCATTACGGCAGCCATAGCCCCGATCTCTTTGGCGATCTGGTAGATCATTCCTCTCAGACAGAGACCGGCTTCCTCATCGCCGTTTTTGATACGTTCAAGGATTTCAAGGATGTCGGACGTCCCCAGGTATCCCATCAAACCGCTCCGTCGTCCCAACTCATCCAGGAGGTCTTCGCGAGTTACATCTCCGCTGAAACAACGCTCGACCAAAGGACCTATCGGAAGTGCACCTGCTCTTTCCGGTGAGTAAGGTCCCATACCGTGCAATGCGTCATTAACATCAACTATTCGACCGGATTCGACTGCCGCGATTGATATTCCCCCTCCAAGATGAGCAACCACGAAACGGTTGTCGCTGTTTTTAATACCCAACTCTTCTTCAGCACGTCGCACGACAGCCCTGATATTCAGGGCATGAGCACGGCTTTTCCGTTGTATCCAGGGGACTCCGGAGAGTCGAGCCAGGTCGTGAAACTCATCGACAGTAACCGGATCGACTACATAAGCTTTTACTCCGAAACGTCTTGCATAGTAGTCTGCAAGCATGGCTCCGAGGTTGCTGGCGTGGTTGGCATAACGGCATGAAGTCAGATCGTCGAGCATCTGACTGTTAACATTGTATGTTCCGCCGTGAATCGGTTTCATCGGACCGCCCCTGCCGACCGCACCGACGATTATAACATCATCGAGCAGAGATTCAAGTTCGGTATCTATCAGTTTCCGTCGGTAATCGAATTGATCTGCGACTTTGGGCGCTAACTGCGATCGTTCGTGTCGAACAACCTTCTCAACTAAACAACCATCGTGTCCCCAAAGAGCAAACTTGGTGGAGGTCGATCCGGGATTTATTACAATAACTACTTCTTGTTTAGGCATTTATATATTTATGATCCGGGTTGCGAGTTTAGTTTTTCCACCTGCTTAGTAATGTAATATTTAATATACGAAAAATCTCACGAAGTATCAATTTCAGTGATGCTCAGCAGGTTTGTAAAAAGATTCAGATGCTCTAAACCTCATAGATTCCTCTGGGGGATATTGTGCTGATTTCCGGATGATAGACTGGGGGGAATCCAATCCCCCCCGGTCACCGGGGGGGAATTAAAGGGGGGGTGAGGACACTCTGAGTTTGTGAGATTTTATCTCATCAGTGGGGCAGGCATCCCGCCTGCCCAAGCCGGGTGCCCCGGTTTGCTTGTCAAACCGGGTTTCAGTAAGGAAATAAGGTAGCGGACAAGAATGTCCGCCCTCCCCGGTAACCGGGGATTGCACCCAACGCTCAATATTTAATCAGCACCCGATACGTTACAATCCTCTCTTCATCCGGTTTCAGTTCGATGCGCCATTCGATGAGGTTGGCTGAAATTTTCTCCCAGCCATCGGTAGCCTCCAGAATTGTCCAGTCTCCACGAACTGTCTCCGGAACAATAACTTCGATCTTCTCTTCCTTTCGATTGCGCAGTTTGATCTCGTACTCGTACTCCCAGTCGTTCCCTCGCTTTATCTTCTCTTTCATTAGCCGTTCACCGACGATGTCGAAAGCCTTCCCGGTAGAGATCTTGACTTTTTCATGGCGCGGAGTGTGGTCGATTTTATCCTCCCCGATAAACTCCAGTCCACCGTCCGGACCTTCCTTGTAAACCCTGATCTTCCCCTTCGGCAGCGGTATGCCGAGGTCGTTCTTTTCAGTGTTTATGAAGATAAGTGTAACCCTCGCCTTGCCCTTTTCACCGCTCCATTCCATGCGATATTCCTTCTCCACAGATGTCACGCTTGCCGTAGGGAAGAGCGCTATCTGCTTAATTTGGTTCTCACGAATGGTCGATGGTCGCTGTAGGGTGTAAAGATGATATTCATAGAATGCCTGTTCCACGAATCCTCCCTCCGCCGAGAGAGCCATTACAGTCGCAGTTTCTCTGCTTCTGCGGCGTTTATCACGTCTCCTCGTTTGCTGGATAACCTGCACATCACCGGCTATCAGCTTTATACGGGCATTCTCATAAGTTGCTCCCGAATGGTTGGTGATGTTGACCCAGCCGGTGAGTTCGATGTTCTCATCCTTCTCGTCGGTTACTGCGACGTATTCGCTCTCCCACGACATCCCGCTCGTCAGGTAGGAGATCTCCGCATTCCGCCGACCTGCTTTTCCCGATTTAACCAGCCAGACCAGCGTCGGACGGGTGATAAGACCTTCCGGCAGATCGGGAAAATGAATATTGATTATCTTCTCACGGCTGAGCGTACGGATCGAGCCGTCCTTCTCGCTGAGAACAATATCGCCGAATGCGGAGAGAAGAGTCCCGGCGAAGAACTCATCACCCTCAGTAACAAGCTCAACCCGGCGATCAACATACTTACTCAGGAGCTTATCGGAGTCCATCAGGTCATATTCGTAGTTCTGCTCAAGGAGTTCCGCTCCCGAAGAGTTGAAATGCACCGACGTCGGAATTATCCGTGCCGCTACATCGGTAAAACGAACCTCGTCTGTTCCCTTCGGAAAATCGATTTCGCGTATTTCCCTTATCAGACCAAGGTCCTCGTTGTAAACAGTTACTGCAATCTCTGCATGAACTGACGTGAACAGACAGGCAGCCGCGACTAATACAGTTATAACAGCTCTCATTTTTCCTCCCGGTTTTAATCTTCTCAAATATAGTGAGATATTTAATGTTGTACAATAATGAAGTAAGCTTTAGCTGAGATAAGAGAAGACCAGTTCAATTGGGATGAGAGCACAGGCGAGACGCCTGCGCCGTTACTATTTTACAATAATCGTAAAAAAGTAAACAATTCTCTTGACAACTGTCATATCATTCTCTATATTACACTTTAACGATAATCGTAAAGGCGTCAATAATCTACTCATGGGGAAGCAGAATGAGTGATGATAAACGGTTGACCGAAGCCCATCTCAAGAAACAACGGCGGTTCTTCGATGCTGCTGAACCGCTGTTTGAACGGCTCGGCTTTCAGAAAACCAGCGTGCAGGATGTGTGTAAAGCGGCTGAACTGTCTAAGCCAACTTTCTACAGTCAGTTCAAGAATAAGGAAGAGTTGTTTGTAGCGTTACTGTTTGACGTCTTTGGGCGAGAGATCACAGATTGGAAGAACGCTCAGCCAGCGAACGCTGAGCCATTGAGCCGTCTTCTGGCATTCATTGAGTTCTACGAAGATGTACTGATGAAAAAACCAATATTTCGTCTCATTGTCGAGGATCCGATGGTGATGGAAAAGTTCGCCTGGGTGCTTCACCATACAGCTAATTCACCGGTGCTGACGACACTCAGACAGATACTTCAGGACGGCATCGACGCCGGTCAGTTTCGACAGCTTGATCCTGATGTGGCGCTCTGGATAATCTACTCAATTCTTGATAATATGTACATACTGATGCCGATGATGACCGGAGAACCGGGCGCCGGTGAAAATCTTGAAATGGCAAAAGAAGTAAAATCATTTATCCTTAATGGAGTTGGAGTCACTAATGAAGAAGAATAACAAGCATATTCTGGCAATCAAGTTAGCAGAATTATCAACGAGATATCCCTGGTGGATGCTGCTGACAGCCATTATAATAACAGTCATCTCAATTGGACTTTCAAGCGGTCTTGAGATGCGCATGAACTGGTCGGACACACTTCCTAAGGATAATCCTATTGTAAAATCCTATCGTGAAGTTCAGAATCGTTTCGGAGATCCTTTCGGGATTGTAATTGCTTTGGAGGGAGATTACAATCGTATCTGCGCAATGGCTGACAGCCTTGAACCAAGATTAAAGAAATTGGATGGATTGTACAGTGTTCAGGGACGTTTACCTCTTGACTATTTCAGAGCGCATGGTTTTGTACTATTGAAACCCAACGACTTCGACAGGATGCTGAGAGTTTTCGCCGATCCGAGCCTGGTCGGGACTTTTCGCGGTATCAACGACGACTACGAGCGGGAATATACCGACAGCGAGTCAAATATGCGGCGCGACGAGGTTAATATCGCACGCAGTCTGTTGGGAATGCACAGGACGCTGGAAGTTCTAACTGCTAACTTAGTCCCCACCTTTGATTCCCCCCCCGGTTTCCGGGGGGGGAGTAAGGGGGGGGCAGAGAATCCCCCTCCCATCCAGACCGCCGTCGATGCCATCACACTCGGCGAACCCTACATGTTATCACTTGACCGGGGAATGCTGCTGATTGC
>JABMRV010000032.1 GCA_013202285.1 bacterium
CCCGGTTTCCGGGGGGGAATTAAAGGGGGGGAGCGGATACACAGTCCCACTCAACCATCATATCAATAATCTTTATTTCACAAGCGCCGTTTTCACAGTTCTGGTTCTGCCTTCCGATTGAAGCTTCAGGAAGTACACTCCAGATGCAATTTTCGCACCGTCCCAGGTGACCTGGTGATATCCCGCCTCCGGAACGCCTTCATATAACACTGCAACCTCTCGACCGCTCAGATCGTAAATCTTTAACGTAGTGGGTTTTGCTATATCTATGGCAAATCCGATTCTGACTGCCGAATTGAACGGATTGGGATAAACTGATGTTATGGCGAACTCGGTCGGTGTAATTGGGGTTTCCATTGGAATGTCGCTGTCAGGATCGACGTGGAGTTGAACCTGGATAATACTCGATTCACCACCAGCGTTGTGAAGAAGTTTGATGCCGAATGGGATCGTTACCTCCTGCCAGCCGTCAACATCGATCAGCATTCCGGCTCGAACATGTCCCAGCGAGTCGACAATACCGATCCTGTCGCTGATGATACCCTCAGCCATGAAGGAGAGATTGGGTCCTGCATCGTAGAAGCGGAGAGAGTCCCGTGGAGTCAACGCCCCGCCCCACCCTTCCACCAGGGCAATCAGCGTGCGTTCGTTGTTAAAGTTATGCATAACCGCCATTCCGCGGTGAGAATCGGGATCATTGTGGCGATACAGGATTGTACTCTCAACATATTCGCCCGTCTCGTGATTCATCCGGTACAGAACAGGTCTGGCGTCGCCGCCTCCTTGAGGGCGATATTTCTCGATGATATACAGTTTCCTTCCTTCGGGATCGTAACTGTTCCAGCCGAGCGCCGTAACATTGAATTCATTACCGGGGCGGTGCAGATCGAATTCATTCTGCACTTCGCCTTCATTGTTAATCTCAACGATTCCGGTGTTCTGATCGGCTATGAACAGGTTGCCGGTCTCCGGGTTAACGGTTAATGCCATAGATCCGAAATAGTCGAACGGACTGTGAATCTCACTAATTAATTCACCGTTCTCATCGAAGCTGATGATGAGATTTTCGCTCCGCTCGAAGTTTGCGATGCTGCCCCAGAATTTCTGCCCGTCCCAGGTGATGTTTATCAATCCATGCTCACTTACATTCGACATCGGCTGCTCGAATGTCCTGAGAGTATCTCCCGCGCGATTAACCACATAAACTCGATGACCGTATCCATTACGTTCGGAGTTATTCCTACCGAGTATATAGAAGAGTGAATCTACGTAAACCACGCCGTAACAATCCGGTTCACGAAGTCGGTCTCTAAGACCCCAGTTTTCAATGTTTTCGTAATCGATGTCACTGCTGTCATAATTACAGATGGTGAACTCGTATTCCAACGGACCGTTTCCGTCATTCTCCAGGTTAAGATTCACCTGCAATTGTGTCCCGTCCGGTCGTAGTGAGATCGCTTCGAGATCTGCCGGTTCCGTCTCGATGGTCAGTTCGGGATGAGTCATGAAGATGTCACCGAACTCAGTGATCTGATCCGCTTCGATTGTGAAACTGATATACTGATCGTTGAATCCTTCCTTACATACTCTTACGTTTTCATAACGGCTCGCTCTCAGGTTTCTGATTCTAAATATTCCATCTTGGGCTGTTCGAGCGATGGAGAAACGCGGGTGTCTTATCTCGACTCCTTCCAGAGATTCGTTCTCACCCTCAGCTCTCAGAACCGTTCCCGTAACCGAACCGTATTCATTCTCAACCGCGGTGGTGAACTTAATAGCAAATCCGTCGTCTCCCATAGTTACAATTGGATTCGCTCCCTCGGCGTAAACGTTTCCGTATGCATACTGCAGACCGCCTTCACCGTCGAGATTGCGAATTCCGACAGTGGCATACTGGTGATCACGGACATCGTCATTGCCGGTAGCAGCCACGAAGTTCTGATACTGAAAGAGTATCTCACCATCGCCGGACTCTGTTGGATATACCTCAGGATCGTACAGCAGTATCTGGAAGCTCAACTGGTGTTTATCTACTCGAACCGAATCGTCATCCACAATCACTCTGTTATCAACCGAGATATTGCTCCATTCGATAATGAACAGGTCTTCCTCTTCGGCATAGTGATAATAAACACCGCAGTACTGGTAGTCGCGGGCGTTATTCTTGAGATCCTGCCAGAGGATGCAGATCTGCCCGTCGGGGGCGACGATTCCCGGGATCGGTCGGTTATGCGGCGAACTGAATGGCAAGCCGCCGTCGCCCATCGATATCCAGCCGTTGGTGCAGACGGTGATGTCTCTGAAATCCTCGCCGTAATACCTGAATATAAAGGGAAGTTCGACAAGGACAGTTTCATTCCAATAGGAACTCCCGTCGGATTCATACTCGATTTTTGTGCCGTGAAAGTCATAGTTACGGATGTCCGGGTTTATCTCATAATACCAATACCAGGGTGCTTCATACCAATCCTCATAATCATTGCTGTCGAAAGCGATGTATCCGTACTCGTCGGGACCGACAGGTTCTCCGCCAAAGCGACCTGGAACTAATTTTGAAATGGTCAGCGTGGTGTCGAATTCACCCTCAGCGGAGATATGAAGCTCGAAAGAGGCTGGATTATTGGCGACGAAGAGGGGATCTATATTCAAGTAGAACGGTTCGGATGGCATACCCTCATCGTCGTTCGGCTCAATCGATAGGTAATTGCGCTCAGCGTCGGTAACCTCTATCAACGGATCGAGGCTCTCCAGTACGGCTGTTGAAGCGGAGAAAGTGAGATCTCCCAGGTTGGTGATGATGGGTGAGAATGAAGCGCCCTCGCCTCCGCCGCAAAAGTTAATATCCGTTTCAATAGAGTCGCAGGTGAGGATCGGTCCGGAGGTTGTGATCTCGAAGGCAGCCGAGGATATTGCTTCTTCGCCTGAGTAGATGTCCACCTGTATTCTCAGCAGCGTACCGCCGGGGCAGTTCTGGTGAAGATCGAGGAGGTACTCACCCTCGTAACCGCCGGTTTCACCGGAGGGAATGTCGGTGAATATTATCGATTCATCATCGTAATTGAGCCAATGGCTGTCACAAGTTAACAGCGCAGTAACCTCTTCAGCGTCCGCTTCACCGCTGTTCTCAAGCGTTAGAACCAGCGTAACCGTCTCGCCATTTTCAAACAAATCGTTGCCTTCATCGCCATCATCGAAGCCGTATTCAGCCAATATCAGGTTCATCCCGACCGTTTCCACTGGCAATTCCGCTCGGTAGGGGATTGAATTGTGTTTATGCGCGGTGATCTGCAGTTCGCCGACGCTGAGTCCCGCCGGTACGGTAAAGGCTGCTATACCGGCTGAGTTGCTCTCCATGACATATTGAATTCCGTCATCAGTCGGTTGTCGGATACAGACCGTCACGCCAGCAATATCGTTGTCTTCAGTATCGGTAACATGCAGGAGAACGGATGTTTCTCCTTCAATGAAGGAGTCAGGATGATCGACCGTTAATTCAACCGGTGGGGAGGTGAAGATATCAACCGTGGGATCGCCGAGTGTCCAGTGCAGGCGCAGGGCGTCGATAAAACTTGTGACCTGGCCCTGGTCATTCTCATCGAAGCACTCGATGATACTGAGCAGGTGCATTTTGGTTATAAGCTGGATATAACCGACGCTGTATATATCATCAGAAGTGATGGCTCTAACTGCGCTGCCGATGATCGGTTTAATCTTGGGTGAGGGTCCATTCTTATCGTAGATTCCGACCATTGCGATGGAGCCGTTGAGGGTATCTTCCTTTGCTGAGGCGAAGAAGGGATACGAAATGTGCAGTTCATAATCGGAGAAATTGGCAAAGACAAACGGATGCATTCTTCCCGTTTCGGCGAAATCATTCCACTGCTCCCAGTCGTTCACCATCCTGTTCTCTATCTCTACTATACGCCCATTGGCAATACCGTAGAGAGTTCCGTCTCCAAAGACGAGTGAAACCCCGCCTTCGACTGCGTCGCGAATCTCATCCCGGATAACCTGATCTTCATCATCAATTCTCCAATCGTTATTCCCCATGAGAATTTCAATATTTTCATATCCTTCCCGAAGGAGACGGCTGCGTGTCCAGTAAGGCAGAGCGTAATCATTCGCATTTAGATTTTCTCTCTCCACCGTTAACAAAGCTTTGGAGAACCAGTTATTGTCCTCAGTATAAGGATTGGCTTCATAGGCTATCGAGCGTTGCAGTACGCCGATAAGACGCGAATAAGTCGGTACCTTCATCCGGCTGACGATTATATCGGGAGCCTGATCATTACCGTCTAACAATGAATATTCATGTTCTGAATAACCATATATTTCTACTTCTTCTACGATATCTATCACGAAGCGCGAAGTTGGAAAGTAGAGACGAGGTTCATTCGCTTCGAGCGCCAACTCTTGACTGTCTTCGTTGCCGATGATGATTAGAAACTCAAGACCGTCATCTCTGTAATAATCCCGAATCATCAACTTTATATCATCCGGATCCTGCTCGGTATCCACGGGACGGATTTCGACGGCGTAGCCCATCTGTCGTTTCCATTCGGCGAGACTGTCGATCCATGCGCGTGCCTCGGGGGCATCTTCATCTTCCTCGTCGGTGTCGATGGCTTCAGGGTAGAGGATCAGCATGCGAGCCAGTTCCGTCGCTGCCAGATCCCGATGGGGCGAGAGACCGAGCGGGGGATTCAGCGTAAAGTCCTTTAGAATGCGCGCCATTCCATGAGAAAATCTTGCGGGTCGAAGATCGATAACCGGATTGACCGCTTCACCGGCGGAGAACTTCAGTTCGATTTCTATCTCGCTGTTTTCAACTGCCCGGTTGTTCTCGGTCTGTACCTGGAGGGGAAAAATCGTCACCGGAACCATCCTGATACCGCGCATCACCTGCGGTCTGCCCACTTTCACGGCTGCAGGGGGATTGAAACCGTTCAATTGTTCCTGTCGCAGGGTGGAAACATTCTCATCGATGAAAGGAACCGTTGCATCCCATATATCGGTTGACAACCGCCTGCCGCGCTGTCTTATGATCTCAAGCTCAATCCTGTCCCGGGGTGGGACGACGACCCAGCAAGTTATTGCAGGCATATTTATACCTGATGACGTCGAGTATCCACCGTTGAGATCATATCCCGATGCTTCGGGATCATAGTCTGAAAACAACAGTTGGTGGGATTCCGGCGGTGTGAAGACGATGCGGATTTCCGAACCGGTTTCTGTTACTACCTGCGCGTAATTACGAGCATCATCGGAAAGCCCTGCTGCGTGTGTTATACAGAAAGCACGATTTGAAATGGCGAACAAAACTGCGAGCGAAATTATCGGAATAAATATGTTTTTGGGGTTCATTTCCTCTCCGGGATGAATGACGGTTTATATGTTTCCACCGTTTATTAAATATAATAAACAAATCATAGACAGGAAAGATTGTTTAATCATTGAATGAATCTACGAGTGAGTTTTAAGAAAAAAGGCTGCCAATCATCAAACTGACAGCCTATCAAGGTTTTTTCCGTCCGGACGTGCCACTCATAGATGATTGAGTCTGCTCTACCTTATAATAGTAACCTTGGCAGTTTCAGTTCTGCCGCCCGATTGCAGTTTCAGAATATATATCCCTGACGGCATCAAGTCACCGTTCCAGACAACCTGATGATAACCGACGGTTGCATTTCCATCATACAGAACAGCAACTTCGCGACCGTTCAAGTCATACACTCGAAGGTTTGTATTCGATGGTTGTTCAATGCCAAAGCGTATGCTGGTCATGGAATTAAAGGGAGAGGGATAGATCGACTGTAATCCGAATTCGACGGGTATAATGCCGGTACCGTCAACTGAATTAGCCACAAAGAAGAGCACGAATATATCTTCGCAATCAACGGTATCTTCACCCGCAATAGCCTGAACACGCCAGTAAAGTGAGAAGTTCTCTTCATCCGGAATATTCATTAAGTAAGCAAGATCAGTTATATCCGTTTCCAAAGATGTACTGTCAACGATGGTCATGAGTGAATCACTGCCTATTCTGAACCTGATGCGGTAAGAAACGACATCCCCATAGTTGTAGTCCATCGAGGGTTCCCAATTGAAAGTTATGCGGGTTTCATCGATGTTTGCGTCAAGCATATCGGCATTACGCGGCGAGAGCAGTCTGAAATCGGAAGGAGGTTCCTGTTCAATTACATCGAGCAGAACAGTTAGTGTGTCAACCCTGTTCATTGCATTGTGATTGAATACAAGGTAACCCTCAAATTCAACCTCAGGTAATTGTTCAGAGTTGAAGGTCAACTCGAAATCCTGCACTTCTCGCGCATCCACCGTGCCTGAGACAGATGCCACGCGACCGGTGTCGGTGTCTATGGTTACCTGGAACCAGTCGCGCTTGGCTTCGAGCTGCCAGATGTCGATGCGGTCGTCGCCGCTATTGTTCGAAATACCGATAAAAACCCAGCTGTAAACATCAAAATGGTTGGTTGCGCAGGCGCCGCCGGGTGTTCCTCCCTCTTCGGGTTCGAGCAAGGCAACAAAGGTCGTCTCAGGATCGTCGGGATTGATTTTATAGATCATCTGGTGAAGGTTGTCCGGGCTGTGGAAGATGTATAACGGACAGTTATCAGGATCATCTTTCCAGTAGGCAAAGCCGTACATGCGCAGACCGAAACGGGGGATCATATCAATCTCTTTCTCTTCTCCGCTGGTGTCGAACGCTACGATATCACTGCTGACTCTGCCTGCGATCCAGAGAACCTCTCTATCCGGATCCCAGGTGATAGGGCTGTTAGTATCGTATGGTCCTAAAAACGATTTAACAAGTTCACCATCGGGTGTGAACCCGAAAACCGAATCGGCTCCGGATCCCCAAAGTAATTCCCCGTCCCAGGCGAGACCGCGCATGCCGTACCGCGAACTGCAGGGTTGTGCGAACTGGTTGATCAGCTCGCCATCATGATTCAAAACATAGATCATGTTTTCGCCGTTTTCGCGTTCCCAGATATTAGCTCCGGACACGAAGAATCTATCATTAGCATAAACAACACCTTCAACTCGAGCGTCTTCAACCGTCTGGCTGACAGGATACGACCAGCGGTGTTCCCACGGTTCGACATCCGCTCCGAACGGCAGTTTTCGAGCCATCTTCCATTCAAGCGGACCGTTGCCATCATTGAACATGGTGAACTCGCGAAGTTCACTGCGGTCAGGATCGATTTTGATGCCGATATAATTCGTGGAGAGGTCAAATTCAGGATGTAGCAGAGAGAAGTTTATCTCAAGTTCGCCGTCCTCACTAACCTCAAGATTATACTCGGTCGAATCGTTATAACCGGATTTCGATGCGGTAATATCGAAGGGAACCTCAGCGAGAGCGTCAAATATCTCCCAGTACCCGTTCTCGTCACTGGTAGAAG
This sequence comes from bacterium, assembly GCA_013202285.1. Taxonomy (GTDB): domain Bacteria; phylum Electryoneota; class AABM5-125-24; order Hatepunaeales; family Hatepunaeaceae; genus JABMRV01. Next base: position 7,425 of record JABMRV010000032.1, read on the forward strand.
TGAATCCGTGTTCAGTGTAAACCGATGCTCCTTCGATAAACTGCCCGGTGGCTTCGTCGATTACACACCCGAACAGGGTTCCTGACTTGTAATCCGGCGAGGTGGTGAATAATAACGCACGGCGTTCCTGGAGTCGCGCCGCCCCTGTCGGATACTCGTTCTTGTACGTGTAGCTGAGACCATAGCCGTTAGGTCCGGAGATACCGACTGAGGCATAAGCGTTGTTGAAGGGCGTCTGAGCCTGGTCATGGGTTTGATCACCGATAGCGTTTTCGATCGATTTATACTGGAAGAGGATGTTCTGATCCCCATTATTGGGGGGCCAAATATCCCTGTCATAAAGAATTACCTGGAACGTAAGGTACGTGTCGCCGCCTGTACGGTGCTCCAGCATGTACCATTCGACGATGAACGTGCCATTGTCTTCGTTGTAGTAGTAGTAAACTCCGGCTTGGTCGCTTCGGAGGCGCAGGTCATCCCAGAAGGGAGCTATCATCCCACAGCCGCCTAACATGGCGCGGTCGAGAGGCCAGTTACAGAAGTTGGTGATTTCTCCCTGATCGCCAGGTGCGATGAAACCGTTTGTACCGACGGTGATGCAGTCATACGGATCGCCGTAGAAGTTAGTGGTGAAACCGAGCTCGATAACTTCAGCTTCGCCGATGTTATGATCGGAGCTGCCACTGAAATTGAAATCGGTACCGCGGTAGTTCCAGTCGTCGTCGTTCGGATTTATCTCAATCCAGTCATAGATCGGACGGATATCCCACTCCTCGTCGGAGTCGTCGAAGCAGATGTAGCCGTAATGGTCAGGACCGATTGGTCCGTTGTCAATCGGCTCACGGATCTGCAGATCGAAGTAAGCCGTATCGACAAAGCCATCGCCGGAGGTGAGAATCATCATCATCGGATTCATCGAGCCCGGAACGACAATCCCGTTGCCTGCCACGGTGAAATCATCTCCGTCGAGAGTGGCGGACTCGCCGGAGCGTATCGAAGGATAACGGGATTCAGCATTCACTACGCTGGCGCCCATGTCGAGCGTGAGCAGCCTTGCCGTTATTTCAGGAGCGTTCATGCTGCCGATATTCTCAATCTCAATATCGAGATCGTTGGCGCCCACATCTATGATATCGCCGCCGATCACCCGTTTCACTTCAAAGTTTGGCGCTGAAACATCCAGCTTGAAAGCGGAATACCACCGCTCATCCCCGCTTATGAAAGTAACCAGTATTTCAGGTTTAGTGTGGGGACGACTGGCTCCATCCGGGCAGGCAGGGGATATAACCAGGTCGATCCCGCGATTGCCCTCAGCGTCTTCCCCGGAACCGATATCGCCGAATACAATATTACTGTCATCAGCCTCAACCCAGTCTGAAAGACTGCGCACTGTGGCGATAACGTCCTCGACATCTTCTTCACCCGGATTGGCGGCTGTGATTGTCAGTTCAACGGTAGTAGCAGGATTGATCTCGTCTTCATCAACATTCCAATTGCCAAGCTCGATGCCGGTTCCTGGTCGCTCGACCTCCACCTCGCCCAGAAATGGCTTGATACCGCGTCCCGTTACCGTGATGTAAACGGTGGTTCCGCGAACCAGCTCGGTGTCCCAGTCGATCACAAAGCGAACCCAACCTTCCGCGCTGCTCTTCTTTGTTTCCATGTAAAAGTCATCATACGCGACATAATCATCCTCATCATCAGGGATTTCTCCCGGGGCGTAGAGCGTGACCTGTGCGCCTTCGATGTTGATCTCATCGTCCTCGGCGTCAACGACATGTACATGGATAAGTTTCGATCCGGGGGAGAGGGGTTGTGTGAATGTGGCTTCCACAACTCTTGGCACGCCGATCCATGGCTGGAGTCCCGGGTCGCCAAAGTGCAATACATCGGTTTTCGTCATCTGATAAAGTTGACGATTACCGTATGCCGCATCATTCGGGATATAAAGCTCAAATGCAGTTAAACCGGCGCTGTAAGCCAAACCCATCGGTATATACTTCAGGAGAACATGGTTGACCATCTCCCCCCAGACCGCGTTTGCAGCGGGGATTACGCTCCAGCCCCAGCCGCAGGTCATACTTACCGGACCGATCAGGTTGTTGCCTGAACCGGTGCGGGTCATGTTTTCGCAAGCCCACTCTCCATGACCGCTAATAGTGATGAAAAGCGGGTTCACGTTGCTGTTGTTGACTCCGAAAAAGCTGCTTCGCCAGTTATACAGTTCTGCCCTGCCGATCATGACGCTCATGCCGTCGTTGAACCAGTCGGTGATCACCGGACCTATACGTGCACCGTTCCGATCCCAATCATACCATTCGTAAAACCGGACGTCCTCGTATCCGAGGTATTCCAGCACTTCCTTGCCCCACCTGACAGTAGTGTGAATTGTGATATGCCAGGCACTGTTGACTTGGTTTCCCCAGTGCTGCGAAAAGGCTCCCCCGGCGCTGAACCAGTCCGTGTCATCCATGTATGGATCTGCTTCATACCGCAAAGTTCTGCCAACAGCCAGCTCAAGCCTCTCCCTGCTGCCTGACCACCAGCGCCCCAACCCAACGTCCAGATGGAGGTCATTACCTTCGAGAAGACAGTATTCATAGTCGGCATGGTTCGCTCCGCCATACGACGGAACACCAACCGGTGATGCAAGCTGCCATCCTACAGGTCCCGCATAACTGTAAGAGCTTCGATCACCGACAAGAAGAAGTAATTCGAACGGTTCGGTTTCGTTTTCCAGGTATTCGTTGTAGAGGTCTCTGATGGCATTACGGATTGCGCCGGAATTTGTCGCATTATTGCCGAAGGAGAGTATATCGACCTTGTAGCCGCCTTTTCGCCGCCACTCTATAAAAGGAATAACATATGGAAGACAATTGGAGTTTATTGCAATGCAGTAGTGCCCCACATAAGACGGTTCAACGTCTTCGGGTTGGTCACGTCTGACCTGATCCCCGTTTATTGCCAGCCCCTCGATGTACGTGAGGAAGTGATCGCTGTGAGTACGCTGGAACAGGTGTTCGACCGGATTTGTCGGACTGTTGTCGGTAAAGCGGATTTCAGGACGTATATGATCCCGACACAAGTAAGTGTTAGAAACAGGATCGTATTGAATGGGAAATGTTGTTATCTTAACGAGCCTGATCCCGCGAATGATAGTCGGTTCGGACATCTGTGCGATTACCGGAGGGTAAAGGGCGTTCTCGGGGAGGTCTCCCCAGACTGAAGAGGTTAAATCCTCGTCAGTGCAGAGCGCAGGCGGATTGCCAGCCCTGATCCGGCGCGGTTCATCCGCATCCACAACCAGTTCGAGACCGGCTGTTGGCGGTACGACCACGAACCGGCTCACCGCCGGTAGCAGCGGTCGTCCGTAATCGTATGTCGTTCCCTCACCGGGGATGCCGTATGCGCCGAAGGTTTCACCATCCTTGATTACTTCGCTGGTTTCGAGTCCTGTCAGCTCGAAGCTGAGACATACCGCCTGGTTGTCGGACGATATAACCTCAGCGTTTCTGTCGATAGAGACCGTCAGATTCTCGATGCCAGAGAGTTGTGTTGTCAGCAGAAGCAACAGTTGCAGGGACAAAGCGAGAGATTTCATAATTTCTCCGTCCGGTTGGTTAAACAGACTAAGAAGATATAGTAAATATAACAAATACTGCCTGTTCAGTCAAGTATGTCTGTGTATGAAACTGAGGTGTTATTTCAAAGTTTCGCACCCTCCTTATAATAGGAGTAGGGAGATTGCGTGCTGCGGGGTGTCCCCACCCCGCAGCTTAATACATAATTTTACAACCGCAGGGTGAGGACACCCTGCGGCACGAACATGTTCTGCTCTTTTAATAACTTGCGTTGTTAACGCTGGATTAGGGTTTAGAACAATGAAGCAATGAAGCAATATATAGATTCTTCGCTACATTGAATGGGTGGGGCGGACATTCCTGAGTTCTTTGAAATATTCACTCCAATGGTCGTCATTCTGGCGGAAGCCAGAATCCAGAGAAGTTAGTGATATTACGAGCGTTACTGGATTCCATCTTTCGATGGAATGATGAGATGTGATGTTTTCGTGAATAAATCAAAGAACTCATTCCTGTCTGCCGATCCACCAGAAGGCGGATTGAAACCCTGTAACAACGCAGTTTTGCAAATAAATAAAATTTTTGCTATTTTTTTTTACAAAAGTGAGCTACCTCACACGCGAGGGGGAGGAAATCGCTTATCTTACTGCTTGAACCCCAAATCGAAAGAGGTGCAAGTTTTCAGCCATTATTGATAATGCTAATGCAAAAAAGACTTGCATAAAGTAAAAAAGGATTATATATTGAGCAATCTTACTGCGCTGCTCTCCTGTACTGCATACCTGAGTGATAGTAAACTCTTAAATTTGGCACATTTACATCTTCAAAAATAATTTATTTCAATAACCAGCATAAGTTTCTGGAGGAATTATGAAAGGAACGAGTATGAGGTTTCTGTTAACAATTTGCTTTTTATTTGCCTTGAGCCTGTTTATGGCATCACCGGCAAACGCGGATGTTGTAATATCTCCGCAGAGCATCGAAACAGAACTAAACACCGGTGACGTTGAAGCAACTGAAATCACCATAAGTAACCGTTATGACGGAGCGATAGACTACACCGTGGAGATCGAGGTTACTGGTGAGCCTGAGCGCGCCGCCGGTCCCGATCGCGATCGGCGTTCCGAGCCCGATGACATGGGCTGGGAATGGCGTGACAATCTTGAGGACGACGGTCCCGAATATGCATGGCTCGCCCGCGGCGATTTCGAGGAAGTTCGCGAATGGCGGTTGGGCGATGATGCCAATACCGGCGCTCTCGAGCTTGGTTTTTTATTCCCGTTCTGGGATCAGGAATATGACCGCCTCTTTGGTGACACCGACGGTTACTGTTCATTCACCTATGCCGGGACGGCGTATAACTTATCCCAGTTCATCCCGAATTACCCGATACAAGCCAATGCCGGCGCAGTGAATCACGCCTTGATAGCCCAGTGGCAGACCGATATGACGTCAGGAACGGAGATCTGGTTCTGGACTAATGAGTCGGACATGGCGATCATGTGGTGGGCTGGTAATCATGAGTTTCATCACCAGGTCATTTTACACGACAACGGCCTCTGCGTTATGCAGTACGGCGAGAATATCGCCGGAAGAGGAGCATACGTGGGTGTCAATCATGGTGATGGTGACCATGGCTGGTACATAGCCGAACCTGATCAGGAATATCTGGTTGAAGGTCGTGCCATTGCCTTTGGTGGACCGTCAGCCTGGACGCAGTGGGTCTCAGCCGATCCCGAGGAAGGCTCGATTGATGGCAACAGTGAGGATGTTGTTACGATTCTTCTCGACGCCAATGGACTGGTAGGATTTGATGCCTACGCCGCTGACGTTCATTTCATCACAACTGAAGGACGGGATGACGACGTAGTTTTAACGATTGATCTTTCCGTTCTCGACGCACCAAACATCGTTGTCGAATGGTCTGAAGACTACGGCTATCCCGATGTCGTGGACTGGAACCTGGCTCATCCCGATGTGTTCTTCGGTACAGCCTACGACATGGTTATTGAAGTCAGCAACAACGGTACAGAGGATCTTGATATTGACGACATCTACTGTGAGCATGCATTCTTCAGCGTCGCTCCGGTGGAAGCCTTTCTCGCACCTGGCGAAGCCGCTGAAGTGACAATCACCTTCAATGCCGACCAGGCAGATGACTATTTCGCTACTCTTGTACTTCATTCGAACGATCCGGTTGAGGCAAACTATGAAGTACCTCTCCATGCTCACGGCTTCGCACCGCCGGGTATCGAAATTAGCCCTATGACAATCGAGATCGAGGTCTTCACAGGTGCAATCGAAAGACATGATCTGACTGTTAGTAACACCGGAGATGCTCCGTTGACGTTCGCGATCACGCATGAAATCACTGCTGAACCTGAACGCGATGCAATGTCAAGAAGCCTGCGCAGCGTTTATCGTGCAGGACCTCGCCGCGACGACGTCGAGGATGTTGCGGACATGTTGTTCGCCGTCTTCCAGACACAAGCTGCCTGGGGCTGGCTGAGTGATGTCATGCTCGGGCGTGAGGAGCTTCTTGATGGCAACTACGATTCATACAGAAGCTGGAACGATTTTAACGACCTTGACTTCGAACAATACGATGTTATGGTATTCAACGCCAGCAGAGAACCCGCCAACATATATAATGATAACCTTGAAAGGTTCACCGATTATATTGACGGCGGCGGCGCGGCTTATTTCGAGATGGGAGATCCAAATCAAGCGATTCGCGTTCCTGGCAACTTTGTTAATAACGCAGCCGGCAACAGAAACGGCGTACTGGTCTGTAGCCCTGATCCTGATGATGATAACTACAGTTATCTCGCTGAGGTTTTACAGTCAACCCAACCAAACAACTGGAATGAGGGCGAGGTTATCGAAGGTAGCTCGTTCCTGCATTCTTCCTATCAAATGAATCAATTCCAGGATGCCTTCGACAACGGCGACATCGATTGGTTCCAGCATATTGCTGTTCCACAGGGTGCACAAACCGGTGGTATCGTTGCCTATGGATTAGGCAGCGGCACAGTCCTGACTGTCGGTCACCCGACCGGTCACTGCTGGGTGAACTTTAACCAGGTAGGCATGTGGGGTTCCGCTTGCGCTGAGGTACTCTACTACCTGTCAACAGCAGGTGGCGCGAAATGGCTCGCCTATGAGCCTGACGAAGGCGAGATTGCTGGTGATGATCAGATGATCGTTGTAGTTACTCTCGACGCCACAGGGTTAATCGGGGGCACTTACGAAGCTTCCTTGTTTTTCGCAACCAACATTGATGATGATGTGCCCGAGGTGGCTATAATTATGGACGTTACCGCTGCAGCGGATATCGTTGTCGAATGGCCCGAGGAGTTCGGTTACATTGATCCGCCAGAGGATCCGGACGACGAATCGGTGGTGAACTGGAACCTGGCACACCCCGACGTGTTCTGCGGCGGTCCATACGATATGGTCGTTGAAGTTTCGAACAACGGTACGGCTGATCTTGACATTGACGATATCTATTGTGAATTCGAAGGACAACAGAGCGCTTACTTCTCGGTTGTTCCCGTGGAGCTGTTCCTGGCGCCCGGCGAAGACGCCGAATTGACGATTACATATGAAGCCGCAGCCGACGATCCTGGTTTAAAGGAAGCGACACTGTTCCTCCACAGCAATGACCCCGATGAAGGTCTTTATGAGGTCGCACTTCGTGCGCACGGCTATTTACCGCCGAGAATAGTTATTAATCCGGGAAGCATTGAAGAAGCCCTCTTCACCGGAGGAAGAGCGGAACATACACTGACCGTCTCCAACGAAGGTGATGCAGAACTGAGATTCGTAATTGAATCTGAGATCATTGCAGAGCCTGAGCGCGATGCGATGTCCCGCACTCTGCGCGGTACCGACGGTAAAAACGGACCCCGCCGCGACGAACCAGGCGACCTGATTGCCGAGTTCGTCGGACCCAACCAGGTGAATATTTACTGTTCACCGGTCGGTTGGGATCCGGAAAACGAGGTGATGTTCTTTAATAAATACAACAGCAGCCAGGTCTTCGTTTATTCCCATAACAACTACGAAGACTTCGAACAGGTGCGCGTTTTTGCCACCAATAACCCGATGGACGGTGGTTTTTATGAAGGCGTCATCTATATCTGCAACCTGAACGTCAACGCCAGTCTGCGCCGGTTTGATTTCGAAGGCAACAATCTCGGTGACCTGGCGATGGGCTTTGCGACGTATGGTGTGGCATTTGATACTGAGGAAGGCTGGATGTTCGCCCGTAGCCAGAATGCCGGCGGTGTAATCCAGGTTTACCAAATGGACGGAAACGACCGCGGTGAGCAAATCGGTACGCTTCCCAACCCATCGCAATACAACGGCGGTAACGCCAACTGTTACAACATCGAATGGGTTGCCCAGCATACCGACGGACAGATGTGGATAGCAAACAACGCCACTCAGAGTATTTACCAGATCTCTGTTGACACAGATAACTGGGAGTACATTGAAGCCGTTCAGAACTTCAATGCGCAGATCACACAGCCCTACGATGCGGTTGCGCATGACGGGCTACATATGTGGGTCGGCGGTTGGGGAGCTGGCAATATCCGTATCTACGACGA
>JABMRV010000001.1 GCA_013202285.1 bacterium
ATTCAAAGGTCATTCCCTTCGGGAATGGTATGCTGATCCCTGCTTTCGCAGGGACGTGCTTGTCATGCCATTCAGGGCTTATTTGGAATATACACAGGTTACCCACACGATTCAGCGAGAGACCAGTTTTCATCCCCCTTTTTCCTTCATTAGATAATGCTGCTCAGGCTTGAAATTAAGAACTTTGCGCTGCTACGTGACGCCGAGATCGCATTCAATCCCGGGTTCACAGCAGTCACCGGTGAAACAGGTGCGGGGAAATCCCTATTCGTCAATGCAATTACTTTCCTTGTCGGTGGAAAAGCTGCTCCCGGTGTTGTCAGAGATGGAGCCAGAGTCGCCATTGTAGAAGGAGAGTTCAGTCTTGATTCCGAGTCGCAGGAGAAAGGCTTCTCTGCAGGTAAATCTCTTCTTATCAGGCGAGAACTCACAACAGATGGTCGTAGCCGGGCATTCATCCAGGATAGCCCTGTAACACTAAAAACGCTCGCAAGGAATGGCTCAGAGTTAATAGACATTACTGCTCAGCGCGCCTTCAGCCATCTCCTCGAACCATCCAGACACCTCGATTTCCTCGACCAATTCGCCGGGTTGAATGCCCGTAGAAATACTCTAACGGATTATTCAACCGAGTTTTCAACGCTTGAGAAAAAACTAAGAATCGCCTGCGAGAAGAAGCGCCGATTTCAAGAGAGACAGGATCTGATAGATTTTCAACTCTCAGAGATTAATGATGTGAATCCCGAACAGGACGAAGATGACCGACTGAATGCGGAGATCCGAAAGCTGGAACATTTCGAGGAGTTTCATGATAGTGCCCATCGCTTTAACCATCTGCTAAGCAGCGGGGAAACCGCGGTCGATCCGACATTAGCCGAGGCACAACAGCTTCTCGAAAGCCTGTCGGGAATTGATCCGGCGTTGAAGGAGTTGACCTCTGAACATGCAACAGCTCGAAACATGTTGAAGGAGATAGCCCACCGTGTTTCAGAGGAACGGCAGCATCTTGTTTTCGAGGCGGATAAACTCGAAAGTCTGCGTGAACGATATCATCGACTGCAGGGATTGATTCGCAAGTATGGAGGAAGCCTGTCCGCTGTACTGGATCAGAAACAAAAGCTAATTAAGGAGTTGTCCGCCGGTGATGACAACCAGCATGAGATTGATGAACTGGAAGAGAGAATAAATAAAATTATCAAGAGATGGGTGGATACGGCTCGCAAAGTCAGCGAAACAAGATATAAGGCTGCAAAGAGACTCGACAAGAAAATAGTCAACTCGCTCTTAGAGTTGGGAATAAAAGATTCGCTGTTTGAAGTATGTTTTTCGCCAATTCAGGGAGTACCCTCCACTGATTCTGATTATCGGTCAGGTGAAGTTATTCAAGATAATAATGACATTAAGATTAATCTATCCGAGCGGGGGAGTGAATCGGTTGAGTTTTACCTGTCCACCAATCCGGGTATAAAACCGCGACCGTTGGCTCAAGTAGCTTCAGGCGGGGAGTTGTCAAGGCTGCTGTTAGCGCTGAAGGAGGCTCTGCCCACTGCGGAGAACGAAGCCGTAGTTATCCTCGATGAAATTGATACCGGTGTCTCAGGAAAGGTTGCCAGGCTTGTCGGAAAGAAACTCAAGGTTTTGAGCGGCAGCCGGCAACTGGTGGCAGTTACTCACCTCCCGCAGATTGCCAGCCTGGCGGATAATCACCTCAAGGTTGTGAAAAGACTTGCTGATGAGGAGACAGAATCGGAGATAATCATTCTCGATGAGAAGGAACGTATTAATGAACTGGCGCTGTTACTGTCCGATGGATCGTTAACCGAGGCAGCTCTCGAACAGGCAAAGAACCTGATGGAGGAGGGAAAGCGGTTCGCATGATGGATCATTTTGTCATAGAAGGCGGCATACCACTCAGTGGGACGATTGCCTGTTCAGGCGCTAAGAATTCCGCCCTGCCGTTAATGGCTGCCGCTCTGTTGACTGAGGGCGTTACCGTCCTGAACAACATACCTGATCTGCAGGATATTCGCACGATGGCAATGGTTCTGAGGGTCATCGGCGCCGATGTACGGTTCGATAACGGCAGGCTGACAATCGACTGTTCCCACTGCAACTTCTGGGAAGCGCCTTACGAACTTGTCAGGAAAATGCGTGCTTCCTTTTATGTTCTCGGTCCGTTGATCGCCAGGTTCAGGCAGGCTAAAGTGAGTCTCCCCGGTGGCTGTGCGCTCGGACCAAGACCGGTCGATCTGCATCTTAAGGCGATGGAGCAGTTGGGTTGTGACATCTCAATCGAAGACGGTTATGCCATTGCCACTGTCGAAAAACTGATCGGAACACATATCCATCTGGATATCCCCAGTGTTGGCGCTACCGGTAACATCATGATGACCGCCAGTCTCGCAGAGGGAAAGACGGTAATAGACAACGCTGCCTGCGAACCGGATATAGTCGATCTTGCCGATATGCTGAAGGCGATGGGCGCCAATATCGAGGGAGCGGGAACCAGGTATGTCGAAATAAACGGTGTTAAAGGTTTGCATCCGGTCGAATGGACTGTCATCCCGGATCGTATTGAAGCCGGAACATATCTCATCGCCGCCGCTGCAACCAGTGGTACGCTAACTCTTACTCACTGCCGAACGGATCATATCGGAGCGTTACTGAACAAACTCGGGAAAACGGGTGTGGATGTTGACAGCAATCTCGATTCTGTAAGCATCGATGCTACCGACCGTAAATTGAAAGCGTTGGACATCACCACTGAGGTTTATCCGGGATTCCCCACAGATCTTCAAGCACCCTGGACGGTTATGATGTGCATGGCAGTGGGTGATTCCATTATCAAAGAAACCATCTATCCGGAAAGGTTCACTCATGTTCAGGAACTGCTCAGGCTCGGCACACGGATAACTAAGAAGCTGAACAGTATATGTATTGAGGGTGTTGACAGGTTGAAAGGCGCTTCGATCATGTGCTCAGATATACGGGCAGGAGCTGCGATGGTTGTGGCGGGATTGGTCGCTGACGGTCAATCCAAGATATTGAGAATATATCACATGGATAGGGGATACGAGGGAATGGAGGAGAAATTATCCTCCCTCGGCGCCAACATCAGACGGGTTAGTGAATAGTTTGAAAGTGTGAAAGTGTAAAAGTGTGAAAGTTATTTGTTGGGGAGAGCCGATCCCCGCTTTCGCGAGGACATGCTTCAGTCGGCTTCCTTATTTTTATGCGTTGCTGCCAGGTTTCAATCCACCCAAGACGGATTGAAAGTTTGCCCCCCATCCGTTTTCTTCAATCCTTCCTACCGACCATCATTATCGCAAGCGCAATCGAATAGAGGATATTCTCAGGGCTCTCGCTTCTTGAAGTCAGAATAATCGGGAATTCCGGACCGACGATTGTACTGGCGGATTTTGCTCCGCAGAGCGTCACCAGCGACTTAAACAGCACATTGCCGATGTTGATGTTGTTCACGACCAGGATATCAGCGTAGCCGGCGACAGGGCTGTCCAATCCTTTTTTCTTTACCGATTCAGGATCGACCGACAGATCCAGCGAGAGCGGTCCATCTACAAGAACACCTTTCGGGAATTGTCCTCTCTCGCTCATCTTGGCGATAGCCGCCTCCTCGAGTGAAACGGGCATACCTGGCGTCACTGATTCAACTGCAGCGAGCAGGGAAACCTTGGGCGCTGTTACTCCGAGGAACGCGGCGAATTCAGTTACGTTCTGTATGATCCGCAACCTGCCCGGGATGTCCGTATGAGTCACCACGGCAGGATCGGTGAGGAAGATAAGACGATCTATTCCCTCGATCTCAAATACGACGATGTTTGTCCAGAAGTCATCATGGTCACGCAGTTCAAGCTTGGGATCGAGTAAGGCGCGGAAGAAGTCTCGTGCGAGCAGTTTACCGCGCATGAGAATATCAGCCATTCCCGATGTTACCAGTCGGGCAGCCTTTTGTGCCGAGTTATGGGCTTCCTTCTCAGAATAGATCATCCAGTCATGATAATTCAGTCCGAGTTTTTCCAGCGATTCTATAATGTTCCCCTGATGACCGACAAGGATAGGTTCAATCAGTCCCCGTTCTCTGCCGAGATTGAGTCCTTCCAGGCACACTATGTCACTGCCACCGGCAATGGCAATGCGGTACGGTCCGTTCTTATTTGACAACTCAACGGCGATGGAATATATCTCATCCATTGCTTTAACTTGATGATCTATTTTATATTTCCACTTCAAGTTAATTACCTTGTTTTGATGAAATGTGAAACTACAACCGCCAGTGCAACCGATGCCATCTTATTGAACGCACTATCCGCGCGGGATACAAGGCTGATTGGAACTCTCGCACCGAGAATCACCCCGGCAAAGGATGCATCTCCAAACTGAACCAGCGATTTCGCAAGGATATTGCCTTCCTCAATTGAACCGGCTAATACAATATCAGCCTCTCCGGCGACCGTGCTCTTGATTCCCCTGTGTTCCACTGCTTTTTTCCAGATGGCAGAATCGAAACTCAAAGGTCCGTCAATTTCACAGGATATAATCTGATCACGTTGTGCCATCTTTGAAAGCGCTGCAGCTTCAAAGGTTTCCGGGAAATCGTAGATAACCTGGTCGATAGTGGCGAGCACAGCAACTTTCGGTACTTTAATCCCAAGAGCCCAGCTGACCAGCACTGAATTCCGGATGATCTCAACCTTCTGTTCAAATGTCGGTTTGATGACCATACCGCCATCGGTCACGGAGAGGAGTTTGTGGTATCTCCTTGGAGCGAGAACTGCTGTATGAGATAGCAGACCTTTACGGCGAATTCCGTATTCCTCTTTCAGGATGATCTTCAACAGCTTGCCGGTGCTGATTAAACCCTTAAGTATTATTTCTGCCTCGCCGTTTGCCACCGTCTCAGCAACTTTTTCAGCGGTCTCCCGGTCGTTGTCAGAACTGATGACTTTGAAATCACCCGGACGCCGTCCACGTTCTTCAAGCATGTTTATAATTCGTTTTGAATCGCCTACCAGCACAGCTTCAGCTATGCCTTCATCATTCGCTGAGATAGCGGCATCTATAGCCGCCTCATCATGTGCTGCAGCAATTGCAACTCTATAAGGTTTGTCAGCTCCGTTTATCTCCCGTGCTCTTTGAATAATATCTTCAATGGACAGGAGCAGTGGAATATTCTGATTTTTTTCTGTCATGAAAATAGTCGTTTCAACAAATTATCACCAATTTTTATTCAACTTTTCTAATATAGCCATTCAGACGGTACATAAGCAAACATCGTGCGTTTGATAGTCATCAATAATTATTTTCATATCCGCATTGCAGGCTTGGAAGCCTTGTGTAAAATTCAGGTGATAATTATCTTGCTGTAGGTATCATTATTATTATTAAAATGCAGTTTGAATGATTTGAGAGGGAGTGTAATGCCGATTCGACGCATTTATTTGGGAATTTCAGTACTATGTTTTTCATTGCTGCTCTTTGAGCTTACCCTGATCAGGGTCTATTCAGCCACTCTGTTCTACCATTTTGCTTTCATGGCTATTTCTGTCGCCATGCTCGGACTGGCTGCAGCAGGTTTGACCGTACATCTTTCGCCTGGTCGTTTCCAGGTCGACCAGATCGGAATCTGGACACGCCGCTGGTGCATCGCTTATGCGATAGCAATTGTTGTGGCTCTCTGGATAGTTTTCAGGATCCCTGTTAATGCCTACCTATCACCGGATGAAGTAGGCTGGAAACTGGCGATTATTTACATACTCTCAGCAATACCTTTCTATTTCGCCGGTTTGGTGATAAGCGGACTATTCGCCGCTCTGCCCCAGCGGATAGGCGGACTTTATGCCTGGGATCTCATCGGCGCGGGTTTGGGTTCGATAATGATGCTCGTGCTGATGAACCTGATAGGCGGTGAATCGGCGGGAATCTATATCTCCTCGATTGGTTTCATTGCAGCGGCGTTACTGTCCTCAAATAGACGATGGATACTCCCGATAATCCTCGCAACCGTTACTATTTTGCTCGGCATTGCCAATCCGAGTGTTGGTTGGCTTCAAATCCGGTTTACCAAAGGTCAGCCAGTGAAGGACATAGGTGCTGTGTATAACAGGTGGAATTCATTCTCGCGCATCATGGCTATCCCGTTCAAACCCGGCACGGATGCTGCAATGACCTGGTGTCCTTCGCCGAACTATCCGCTGCCGATTCATCTGAAGCACTACAGTATTATGATAGACGACGGTGCATCCACACCGGTTGTGCCTTTCGATGGCAAAGACCTTTCACCGATAAATTACCTGAAGTATGATCTCACCTCGCTGGCACATCGCATGCATGGATATGGTGAAACGCTCATCATCGGCAGCGGTGGAGGCAGGGATGTGCTGACAGGGCTCATGTTCGGCGCTGAAAGAGTGGATGCGGTCGATATTAATCCGTTGATATTCGAGGCAATGAACGGTCCTCTTGCGAATTTCAGCGGACGATTGTATCGTCACCCAAAGGTCAAACAGATTGTCGCCGAAGGAAGGGCTTTCACAAGACGAAATCCTGAGAGTTACGATCTGATACAGATTGCCATGATCGACACCTGGGCTGCCACGACCGCTGGGGCATACAGTCTCAGCGAAAACACCCTTTACACTGTCGAGGCTTTTGAAGATTATCTGCATGCGCTTAAGCCCGATGGAATGCTGAGCTTTACCCGTTTTTTCCTTTATCCACCCCGACAGGCGCTGAGGTTGATTCCCCTGTTTCTTGAAGCGGCGGAGAACATCGGTATCGAGTCACCGGCTGAATGTATCCTGATTGCGAAATACGAGAGTCTGGCGACGCTTATTTTCAAGCGTGAGCCATTCACGGAAGAGGAGATTGCAAAGTTCAAAGAAGATCTTGATGATCTTGGATTTCACTTGGTTTATGCCCCTGATGAATATCCTGACCGAGTTTTCTCATTATTAATCAACACCAGCGATAGACCAAGGTTTTACAAGAACTATCCCTTCGCAGTATTTCCACCGGACGATGATCGACCCTTCTTTTTCAATATGTTGAAGATGAAGGATTTCCTCCGTGTCTTCGAGCTGCGTGAAGGTCAGAAGTTTAACTATTATGCAACTTATACTTTAATTGTTGTTCTTATTCTCTCAATAATTGCGACGCTTGTGGTGTTAATTCTTCCGGTGCTGTTGACAACAGGTAAAGCATCAGCTTTTCCAGGTAAATGGGGACTGCTGTTCTACTTCATCGGGATTGGGCTGGCATATATTATGATCGAGATTGCTTTGTTGCAGCGTTTTGTTTTATTGCTCGAGCATCCTGCTTATGCGGCGAGCGGTGTGATCGCTGGTCTTCTTATATCGAGCGGAATCGGCAGTTGGATCTGGGGAAGAACGCCTCGTGAAAAGAGAAAGTTGTTGTTAAGAGTTGCATTCGCATTTATCGGATTGGCGCTGCTTTTTCATGCCTTGTTTGGCAGTGCGGTTATTCACAGCCTGATTCATCTGCCGATTTTTACTAAAACCCTAATTGCAGGTTTAATGATACTACCGCTTGGTTTCAGCATGGGAATCCCGTTGCCGGCGGGTATTTCAGCAGTGGGGAGTCTCAGTCGAAGCAATGTTGCCTGGTGCTGGGCTGTCAATGGAGCGGCGAGCGTTGTCGCTTCTTCGCTGGCGGTGACGATAGCCATGGCTTACGGTTTCTCATCGGTGCTTTGCTCCGGGCTGGTATGTTACCTGATTGCGTTTATCCTGATGACAACAGTCGTTATTCGACGAGGCGGGACACTCACAATTGCAGAGTAATTTGTTTCTGTTGAAGAAGTCCTCCAGACTGCTGGCAGACGCCTTCGTCTGCCAGCTAAATCCTTGTTTTTCCGTCAGACGAGGGCGTCTGACGGCAGGCGGATGACTATTACAATGAGTTTGTCAACAGACACTAATTATAAACCGACAACCCTGTTTGAGCTGTATTAATATTGCAGGCGGCATCCTATTTTGTTAAATTATATCTTTTAGTATAAAATCAGGATATCTTGATAAACTTTATGATTCTCAAAACCTGATATTCCGATTTCCTCTATTTAACCTTACAATTTCAGATATGTCCGAATACATCCATCTACTCATCTTCATGATTGTAGTGCTGGGTTTGACCGGTGTCATGTTGGCTATGGTCGTTTTTCTGGGACCCAAGCGCAGCAATCCCGTCAAGGAGCTTCCTTTTGAAACCGGCAATTTGCCCACACCCGGCGATGCACGCGCTCGTTTCCCGGTACACTTTTACCTCGTGGCGATTCTGTTCGTCGTCTTCGATATAGAGATAGCCTTCATGTATCCCTGGGCGGTGATATTCAAGGAACTCGGTCTGCTGGGGCTCGTCGAGATGCTGGTCTTTGTGATTATCCTTATGTTCGGTTGGTTCTATATCATTAAACGCGGGGTGTTAGGTTGGAAATAACTTACGGATCCGGTGAGAAACCCCCATATCAGAACGCTGTTGACCGTATCCTAGGCTGGGGACGGAAGTACTCGATCTTCTTTTATCCGTTCATTACCGCTTGTTGTGGAATGGAATACATGTCGGTGGCATCCAGTCATTATGATATAGACCGTTTTGGCGCCGGATTACCGCGTTTCAGCCCGCGCCAGGCGGACGTACTGCTGGTTGTCGGGACTGTTAATCACAAGGTCTCTCCGGTTCTGAAAATTATCTGGGATCAGATGACTGAACCGAAGTGGAGCATCTCCTTCGGAGCCTGCGCTTCAGTGGGAGGACCTTACGATAATTATGCGGTTCTGCAGGGAGTCGACCGTATCGTACCGGTTGACATATATCTCCCCGGCTGTCCGCCGAGACCGGAGACCGTCATCGACGGGCTGTTGAAACTGCATGATAAAATACAGAATCAGAAACATGACCTCTTCTGGAAGAGGAGAAATAAATGACATCGGAAGAGATTATCTCCTGCCTGCAGGATCGTTTTCCCGAAGCAGGAATTGAGTGCCTGATCGATAAAGGTGATGCGGTTGTGAACGTCCCCCTTGAGCGACTGACGGAACTGCTCAGGACGATGAAGGTTGATCCCGATTTTAACTTTGATATGTTCATGGACATCACCGCTGTGGATTGGCTCGAACGTAGTCCCAGGTTCGACGTTGTCTATCATCTGTATTCGACATCGCATAATCACCGTCTGCGCATCAAGGTGAAGGTCGATGAGGATGATCCCGTCCCCAGTTCGACCGGATTATGGACTGCTGCCGACTGGATGGAGCGGGAGGTTTGGGACATGTATGGCATCAGGTTCTCCGGGCATCCCAACCTGGTCCGGCTTCTCATGTACGAGGAGTTCAAGGGGCATCCACTGCGCAAGGATTATCCCTATGATAAAAGACAACCTTTGATAGAGGAAACCTGGCCATCAAAGAAAATGCAGGTCAAAATTGATGACCGCGGGATACACAGACCGTAAGATAGTTTTAATTCATCATAAAAGGAGATTTACGATGTATCTCAACAAACTGGCGCTTATTTTCACCGTTCTTCTCGCAGTTTTTCTGATTTTCGGTAGCGTCTTAGCTCAGGATGAACCTGTTCAGAAAGATCACAAATGCTGCCAGAAGGATACCACAGTTAAAGCGTGTAAAAACATCAGTGCATGCGAAGGTGAAGACAGCGCTGTGAGTGAGTTCTTCTCCTTAACCGGTATGAACTATTGTGTAAGCTGCGGACTGAAGGAGGCTTACGATGCACCAGCGAATTGCAGGATTTACGGTCATCAACATGCTTTGAACGTCAGCAAATATCTGACCCCTTGTGGAAAGGAGAGGAGCGATTGCGTCGGCATGACATTATACTACCTCGCCAATGACAAGAGCAAGGAACTCCGTGAGGGGCTGCATCACGAGACCGTTACCGTCAAGGGCAAAATCTACTGGAAGCAGAGTATGATAGAGGTGGAGGAATTTGAGGTTGTAAAAACCGAGGCTGATTAGTCCTTGAGCAATGATTATTATTTTTGTCATGCCTGCATCAACGCCGATGAAGCTGGCGATGAGAGGTTATATGTACTTAAGGAGCCCTTAACTGTTAGATACGATTAACATAGAGTCCATTGCCCAACTGATAGCCGAAGCCGTGCATCCTACGAAGATCTATCTCTTCGGCTCGCGGGCTGCAGGTGGTGCGCATCATGAAAGTGACGTGAACCTGATGGTGATTTATGATGGACCGATGGAGACACGTAATGTGCAGATGGCAGTCAGACGGGCGTTGCGTCAAAGGGAGTTTTCACTCGATTTGATTGTGACTACGAGTGTCAAGTTTGAACGCTATAAGCACGTCGCCAATACGCTGGCACGGGAGGTCAACGAGAAAGGCGTCCTTATATATGGATGAAGTGAGAAAATATCGAGCAAACGACCTGAGAAAGCTTAAAATTCAACTCACAGGATTTGAAGATTATGATTTTGAAGCCAGAATGCGATTTGGATTTGAGATAGAAGATGTAAGTTCAAAACGTAAGTATTTACACACATTTACAGTTCTCAAGGACACTAATCAAAATGTAAATGATTTGGTTGAGAGTGGAATTGATCAGATGTTTAATTGCATGTATGACATAATATTAAATGATGATTGGGAAAGGGGACAACACGATCCATCAACTGGTTTAATTACTTGTGAACATGAGGATTATAATGACAAAGACCCATATGCAATTCGTGTTTCTCCTCGACCTGAAAGAGGATTTAAATATAACCTAACCCCACAAAACCTTATACGACAAAGCAAGATTGCTCAACAAGCTATTTTAAACACACTTTTTATAAAACAGTTTCCAGTTCCGCGAGTGTGGTTAGTTGTGGAATCTTATATGCCTGAGGATATTATGTGGAACGAAATTAAGATTCTAACGGATTTATCGCTTATTAAACAGATGGAACATGAATTAGAAATTAACGCTGAAGTATTTAATTTTGATGATCCCAATGAGCCAGCATCTCTTATGGATAAAGATTATCACATACGTCTAACCGCCAAAGGACGAGAACGATTCGAAAGACTTCATACAGGATTTGGTCGATATGTATTTATTATCATATGGTGCGAGCTTAAATGGCTTGCTAAGTTTTTCAAAGAAGCAGTTAAAGAAGCAGGATACGAAGGTTATATTCAGGAATATGAAGAACCACCTAGTGAGATCGGGAGCGAAATTAAGGAACGTATTGAGAACTGTGCATTTGTCATTGCTGATTTAACTGGAGGCAGGGAAAACTGTCTTTATGAGCTTGGATATGCCCATGCTTTACACAAAAGAACCATCATAACAAGAAGAAAAGAAGATGCTGAAGTAAAAACTAAGGATGACAAAACAGTATTAAAACTAACCTTTGATATAAACCAGTATAAGCACTCGTTTTGGAAAGATGAAAATGATAAGGAATTTGAAGAGGCAATTAAAGAGCGAATTCAACAAACAATTAAGTCGATAGAACAGGATTATTTTACGATATAAATGACTGAAACATTACAGCTTACTCATTTTTCGGCAAATGGGAGTAATTATGCAGGTCATTTACAATCCCAAATCAGACCTTCTCTACCTCCGGTTGGACAGCCGGAAGCAGAAGGTCCGGAATGAGCGGGTTACGGACGACATTGTGCTGGATATTGGCGAAAATGACCGCATCGTGGGAATAGAAATTCTGGACGCCTCCAAGCACGTGAACCTGGAGGGGCTTTTGCCGGTGCGGTTCAAGGTGTCAAGGACGATGGCGTAATCTCCACATTGTTAAACAGTAAATTACTATGAAACTTCAAAAGACGATTAAAGCCGTCATCCGGCACGGTGAAGAGTCCGGTTATGTAGCCGAGTGCTTTGAGATTGCTGTGGTGACTCAAGGTAAGACACTGGACGAGACAGTGCAGAATCTTGAAGATGCTGTCGCTCTGTTTCTTGATGGGGAGGATCTGGAAGAACTTGGACTGGCTCCTGATCCGGCAATTATTCGGAATAAACTAATTAATTAACAGAATCAAGAATATAATTGTCAAAGAATAACATACAACACCGCGAGATAATGCTCCCCGCATCCGCGCCGATGACGCTGGCGATGGGTCCGTCACATCCGGCGATGCATGGCATAATACGTATCAACCTGCAGCTTGACGGTGAACGTATCGTCGATTCTACGGTCGATATGGGCTTTCTGCACCGCGGCTTTGAGAAGATGCTCGAACGGCATACATGGAACCAGGGCATCATCTACACCGACCGTCTGAATTACGTCTCGGCGATGATAAACAACGTCGGTTACTGTCTTGCCGTGGAGAAGCTGCTCGACATCGAGACACCGCCGCGCTGTCAGACGCTGCGCGTCATCATGTCCGAGCTGTCGCGGGTGGAGGATCACCTGACATGCCTCGCCGCTCAGGTCATGGAGACCGGTGCGTTGACGGCGTTCCTGTATGCGATGGAGGCTCGTGAATATGTCTATGAGTTGGTCGAGATGTGCTGCGGCGCCCGTGTCACGACCAACTGGACGAGAGTAGGAGGATTATGCGCGGATGTACCTCCGGATTTCGCTGATGCGGTAAGGGAGCGCATTCCGATGATCCGAAAGGTCAACGACGAATTCAGCAAACTCCTGACAAAGAATCGGATTTTCATCGACCGCACCAGGGGTATCGGTGTTATGACGAAGGAAGAAGCGATAGATTACGGGTTCACAGGACCATGCCTCAGAGCCTCAGGAGTACCGTTTGACGTGCGCCGCGACACGCCGTATCTGAACTACGATGAGTTCGATTTCGAGATACCGGTCGGTTCCAATGGCGATGTTTATGACCGCTACCTGGTGCGTCTTTTCGAGATGGAGCAGTCGCTGTTGATCGTAGAGCAGGGCTTGGAGAAACTCGAAGATGGTCCTGTGTGTGTCGATGATAAGAGGATATCCCTGCCTGATAAGAATGATGTCTATGGCAACATCGAGGGATTGATGAACCAGTTCAAGCTGGTTATGGACGGGCACGGTATCAAACCGCCGCCGGGAGAAGTGTATCAGGCGGTTGAAGGAGCCAACGGCGAGCTTGGATTCTATATTATCTCCACCGGTGAGGACGGACCGTACAAATGCCGCTGCCGACCGCCTTGTCTGCCTCTGACCGCTGCCATATCGAAAATGATTAAGGGACACATGGTGGCGGACATTATCCCGGTTTTCAGCTCGATTAATATGATAGGTGGGGAGTTGGATAGGTGACACGCTCCGTGTCATTCCCGTGCAGACGGGAATCCAGACAAAGTAATCAAGTGATCAAGTAATCAAGTGAGCAAGATACCGGAAAAGACATTAGATCTCATTGTCAAACGCCTGGTGAAAGCTGCGCAGCCGGCGAAGATCATCATGTTTGGCTCGCATGCGCGGGGTGACGCCAGCGTCGACTCCGACCTTGACCTGCTGGTAATTAAGCCTGAGATTGGAAACCGGGTTGATGAAATGGTGCGGCTCAGATACGCGATTGGCAAAATTGGCATGGGCGTTGATGTGCTTGTTTATACCCCCGAAGAAGTTGACGTTAAGAGGGATTGGTCATCTACCGCCATCTATTGGGCTGTCAGAGAGGGAAAGGTGCTCTATGAAACAGGCAATACGACTTAAACGATGAAGGTCAAAGAAGCGATTAGGCTAATCATTGAAGACGGCTGGAGTCAAGTCAAACAGCGTGGAAGCCACCGGCAGTTCAAGCACCAGTTCAAAAGCGGGCGAGTGACCATTGCTGGGCATCTCAATGACGATTTACCCTGCGGAACTTTAAGCAGCATCTTGAAACAAGCGCAAATCAGGCGAGGAAAGAATGTATAAGTATCTCATCATTGTAGAGCAATCGGAGCACAACTTCGCGGCTTACTCACCCGACTTACCCGGTTGCGTCGCGACCGGCAAGACCCAGACGGAGGTCGCTAAAAATATGCGAACTGCCATCGAAATGCATTTAGAAGGCTTGCAGGAGGACGGGCTGCCTATTCCCGAACCGCGCAGCCAGGCGGATTATGTGTCAGTGGCGGTTGCTTGATGGCGGTAACCGGAAGACCTTCAAGCAGATAGTGCTGGAAGAATTCGCGGTTGCGGGGTGAGAGGCTGCACAAGTAGGACAGGCCTCCCCGCCTGTCGCCATATCAGAACGACGGAGCCCGTTCACTGCGCTGCGGATCTTCGCACTCATCCTTGAAAGGTATGGCGGGATTGTATATCCGCCCAATGATAGGTGGGGAGTTGGATAGATGATATCATTAAAAACGTCAAAATAAATGATTAATCAAGAAGAGAAAAAAATAGCGCTGGAAACTGCCGAAAAACTAAAATCCCGCTACGAACAGCCCAAAGCTGCCTTGATGCCTTTGCTGTATGAGGTTCAGGCTCGCGACGGGTATATTTCGCCTGAAGCTGAGAATGAGGTCGCTGAACTGTTGGGGATCAGTCCAACCGAGGTACACGAATCGGTGACCTTCTACCCGCTGCTGTTCGAGAAACCGGTCGGGAAATACCATATACAGTTCTGCCACAATATCTCCTGTTCATTGTTAGGCGCTGAGCCGCTGATCGATCTGCTGCAGAAAGAATTGGGAGTTGGTCAGGGTGAAGTGACGGAAGACGGACTGTTCAGCTATCAGCGCGCCGAATGCCTCGGCTGCTGTGCCGATGCACCGGTAATGCTAATCAACGAGGAGCTGTTCGGCAGGTTGAATGAAGAGACAGTTCGCCGCATCATCGAACAGATCCGTGCGGGAAAGAAACCGGATAATTATACTCCCCTGACCGAGACAAACGAGATCGAAGACCCTGTACTGAGCTTTAACTTCAGGGTGCCGAATGCCTCGAACCTCAAGATAGCTGAAGCGCGCGGTGCTTATAAGGCAATGCGGACGGTTCTCAGTGAGTTTGAGCCGGAGAAGATAATCGAGACCATCAAGAGCGCCGGACTCAGGGGTATGGGAGGCGCTGGTTTCCCTGCAGGTCTGAAATGGTCGTTTGTGCCCAAAGACCCGTCGCTGACCAAATATCTCTGTGTCAACTGCGACGAGAGCGAACCCGGCACCTTCAAGGACAGGGAGATAATGCGCCGCGATCCTCACCGATTGATCGAGGCTTCAGTTATCACGGCAAAGGCGTTCGGCGCATCGAGAGCTTATGTCTATATCCGGCGTGAATTCTACGAAGAGAAGAAGATTTTCGAGAAAGCCTTAAAAGAGGCTTATGAAGCCGGCTTCCTTGGTGAGAATATCCTTGACAGCGGTGTGTCCGTTGATATATACACCCATCCCGGAGCAGGCGCCTATATCTGCGGCGAAGAGACCGGGTTGATAAACTCAATTGAGGGTAAAAAGGGATGGCCCAGGATTAAGCCACCGTTTCCCGCTGTGGTGGGATTGTTCAACAAACCAACTGTAGTGAATAACGTCGAGACGCTTTCCAATATACCCTATATCATCAATAACGGAGTCGAAGCCTATCGCAAGCGGGGCACTGAGAAAAGTCCGGGAACCAAGCTGTTCGGCGTCAGCGGTCATGTGAAGCGACCGGGAATCTATGAACTGCCGATGGGATTTTCACTGCGGGAATTGATATACGGAATATGCGGCGGAATTACCGAAGGTCGAGCACTCAAGGCAGTAATCCCCGGAGGATCATCTGTACCGGTTCTGAAAGCGGATGAGATAGACGTCGATCTCGACTTTGATTCATTAGAGGCGGTTGGGACTTATCTTGGTTCAGGTGGAGTAATCGTAATGGATGACAGCGTTTCAATGCCGTGGGTGTTGGAAGTGCTGGCGCGTTTCTACGCTCATGAATCCTGCGGTCAGTGTACGCCATGCCGTGAAGGTGTAGTCTGGATGTATGAGATTCTCCACCGAATGAACAGCGGTCGAGGCAGGAAAGGCGACCTCGAACTGTTGCTTGATCTGGCGAATAATGTTGAAGGTCAGACGATCTGTCCACTTGGCGCTGCTGCTGCATGGCCCGTCCAGGCGATGCTGAAGAAATTTCCCGATGAATTTAAACGGCTTTGCCGGTGATATACTTTACATTACTATGACAAAATGTATTAAATACCTGATTGCGCTGATTATAATCTGCATGATTTTCGGATGTGGTGGAGCTGAGAACAGAACTTACGAAGGCTTACCTCTGAAAACCTGGGTGGAGCGTCTTGAATCGCCGGAGAAGGAAACTCGTCTGGATGCTTTGTCAGTTATAAAGGGTATCGGAAAACCGGCAATTGCTGCGGAACCTTACGTGCGGAAGTTGGCAAGGTATGATCCTTCACCGGCTGTCATGTTGTCCGCCATCGAAACACTCGAAACCTTCAAAGTCACAGTTGTTGAGTTCCAGGAATTTCTCGATGATTATTATTCACCGATAATCCCTGCAGGCGAACAGGATGAGTTGGATTTATTTGAAAATGAAACTGAGGAATTTGATGATGATGATATCCTCGAACATATCTCCGGTGCCGATGATCTGGCATATCTTAAAGAGTTGATGGAAGGTTCACTGGACAGCGGGGAAAGAGCAGATTCCAATATCATGCCTCGTGATAGCGCCGGATATGCAGATTGGATGGGCAGGCACCGTAGTGAAGCAATCGACAACCTTCTGAATCAACTTAACAACCCAGATATGCTGGCTCTGATGCTGGAGTTTGGTGAAGATATAGAACGTGAATTTGCTGCCAGGCAGCTGTCAGAATTGGATTTAGAAAATCCCAAAATCAATGAAGCAATTGAGAAAGCTTTGGAAGACCCAAATGATTCTGTTAGAGTCATTGCTGAAAGAGCACTAAAGAAGCTGGATTCGGAATATTAAATAAATTTGATTTTCACCCTAATCCAGCAAAAAATTGACAAGCGTGTTGCGGAGTGTCTTCACCCCGCAGTTTAAGACATAGTTTTGCAACCGCAGGGAGATCTGTCAGCTGATGGACTGCGGAACGAAATGGAATAATATGCCTCGAATGAAAATAAACGGCGCAGAGCACGAGTTTCCTGACGAAATAAATGTGCTTCAAGCCTGTGAACAGGTTGGGATTCACATTCCCCATTTCTGCTTTCACCCAATTTTGAAAGTAGTCGGTAGCTGCCGGATGTGTAAGGTGGAACTCAGTTCGAAGGGAAGAACCTGGATCGATATATCCTGCAATGTAGCAGTGCAGGATGGGCTTGAGGTCATCACCGACAGTCCTGCAGTAAAAACAGCCCGGCAGATGACCCTTGAATTCTTGCTCGCAAATCATCCGCTCGACTGTCCGATCTGTGACGATGCAGGTGAGTGTCAATTGCAGGACTACTACCTCGATTACGGTCTTCACGACAGCCGGATGGGAGAACTCAAACGTCGCAAGCGAAAGGCTGTCGATATCGGGCGTTCTATTGTGCTTGACAATGAAAGATGTGTTCTGTGCAGCCGCTGCGTGAGATTTGTCGAAGAGGTTACCAAGACCCATGAACTTGGTATCTTTGGAATGGGTTCCAAAGAGGAGTTGATGGTTAGACCGGGAGCTTCGCTCGATAACGACTACGCCGGGAATGTCGTTGATCTATGTCCTGTGGGAGCGCTGACGGATAAGGACTTCCGTTTCAAACGGCGCGTCTGGTTTCTCCAGTCAGTCTCATCGATTTGCCAGCTTTGCAGCCGTGGTTGTAACGTCCGTATTGACTACGATGTGAACCCGTTTCATGAACATAAGCATAACATTGAGTATAGCGTCCACCGTACTGAACCGACTGCGATGGCTCGCATCCAGAGGATTAAACCTCGCTTCAACGAACATGTCAACGGGCACTGGATATGTGACCACGGCAGATACGGTTACAGATCAACCGATTCCGCTGAGAGATTACTGTATCCTCTGATCAGGGAGAACGACGAACTCAGTAAAGCAGAATTGTCATCCGCCCTCAAGCAGGTTGCTTCGGGAATATCATCCGCTCTGTCAAAGAGTCCTGAGAAGGTGGCGATAGTCGTATCACCCCTGCTCGCCAACGAGGAGTTATTCGCAGTATTTCGGTTATTCAGAGAGAAGCTGAATCTACCCAGTATCGACCATAAACTGTCAATAGATCCCGAATGGTACGGGGATGATTTATTACGAACTCCCGACCCGTTCCCTAATCGTACCGGATGTGAATGGATCGGTCTGAAGCCCCAGGGAAATGGTGTCGGTGTGGCTGAACTTAACGATGCAATCAGCGGTGGGAGAGTAGATACTTTAATATCCTTCCTCGCTGACCCTCTCGATTACCTTACAGAAGCGGCTCTGAAGAAATTGAAACGACGTTATTTTATCCTCCGCGAATTACCGGAGAGCTTGAAAGACTTTACAGATGTTGCCCTGCCCGCGGCAGGCTGGGGCGAATATCGGGGCACATTTACCAACTTCCAGGGCAGAATACAGCGTCTGCGAAAGGCGTTTGAACCGCTTGGTGATGCCAGACCGGTGTGGCGGCTGCTGATCGATTTGTCGGCGTTACTGAAAAAGCCGCTCGGTTGGAAGAACATGAATGATGTTTTCGGCGCCATGTGTCATAAGATACATTTCTTTAACGAGATGAACTGGAATGATATCGGTGATGAGGGAACCACGATCAAGGAAGACAAGGTGGAGGTTACTGCGAAATGAGTGAGTTCTGGATTAATCTCCTGGCAGCACTTGCTAAAATGGGCATTATGATCTCCATCGTGATGGGATTGGCAACTCTGCTCACCTGGGTTGAGCGCAAGCAATCTGCAATCATGCAGGACAGACTTGGCGCAAATCGTGCTGACATCTTTGGATTCAGGATAATCGGTCTCTTTCATCCTTTTGCGGATGCCATCAAGATGATAACCAAGGAGGATTTTGTTCCACCGTTTTCAGACAGGCTTCTCCATACGCTGGCTCCAGTCATTGCTTTCTCAACAGCGCTAATGGTCTTCGCAGTTATTCCTCTGGGTCCGTCCGTAGTAATTGCCGGACACCGCATCACAGGACAGATAGCCAATATAAATATCGGATTACTCTACATCTTCGCCTTTGGCGGGCTCGCCGTTTATAGCGCCGTTATCGCAGGCTGGAGTTCGAATAACAAATATACGCTGCTGGGTGCAGTTCGCGCTTCGGCACAGATGATCTCTTATGAAGTCTGCCTTGGGCTGTCATTGATCGGTGCGATCATGATATACGGAACTTATGACTTAACCAACATGGTGGCACAGGGTCAGTCGGGATACATATTAGGCTGGATTCCTCGCTGGGGATTGTTCCTCCAGCCTTTAGCGGCGTTGCTGTTCCTTCCGGCGGCAATCGCCGAGAACAAGCGCATACCGTTTGATCTGCCGGAGTGCGAATCTGAGATACTCGGATTTTTTACGGAGTATTCCGGTTTGCGAGCCGGGATGTTCATGTTTGCTGAATTCATCGAGTTAATCGCAGTTGCGGCACTCTTTTCGGTGGTCTTTCTGGGCGGCTGGCTGGTGCCTTACCTGACCTGGGGAGCCGATGGAGCGAATATACCCTGGTGTGCTTTTCAATTCCCCTGGGGTGGGATGTGGTATATCGAGATGTGGGTTGGTAAGGCGCTGGAATTTGGAGCTTTGTTCTTCAAGATCGCATTCATGATCTACTTCATGATACTGATCCGCTGGACGCTGCCCCGCTTCCGCTATGACCAGGTGATGAAGTTAGGGTGGAAATATCTTTTACCGCTGGCGATGTTGAACCTATTGGTAACGGGTGTTGTGTTGGTTGTGATGTGATAGAAATTCTTAAAATTCATATCGAATCATTTCATTGAGAAACGCAGTTACACATATGAATCATCATATCCTTAAGTGGGCTCGAGAAAGCTCGGGCAGGACACTTGAGGATGTTGCAGCTCTCCTTAAGAAAGATCCGGAGACGATCCTTTCATGGGAAGAAGGAGATACTTCACCGACCTATGTTCAATTGGAGAAACTCGCATATACCGTATATAAAAGACCATTAGCAATCTTCTTTTTTCCGTCACCACCCGCAGAGGAAAAACCTGAAGGTTCATTTAGGACATTACCAAAAAGCGAAATAGAAAAGCTGCACCCACAAACCAGATTTTTACTTCGAGACAGTATAGCATTTAGAATATCCCTTTACGAATTAACTAATGGGAAAAATCCATCTGATTCATTGATATATAATGACTTGAAATTATCTACTGATGTTAATATAAAGACAGGAGCTCAAGAAGTACGCAATTACATCGGAAAAGACACTATCGAGCGCATAAGAAAATCTGGAAGATCAGATGAAGCATTAAGAATCTGGCGTGATGCTGTTGAAAAGTGTGGAGTGTTCATAAATAAGAATAGCTTCAAGGATAAAGATTTTTGTGGATTTTGCATATATGATAAGATATTTCCAATAATTTATTTAAATAGTGGAACAACCAAGAC
>JABMRV010000033.1 GCA_013202285.1 bacterium
GCTCCTACGACACGGATGAGAACGCTTACGGTGTTACTATATATGGCGATTATGCTTATGTGGCAGATGGCGATGGCGGACTGTGCATTATTCACATCGCCGATCCGGAGAACCCGGTTCTGGTCGATACTTATTATGCGCCCGATTGTGTAGTGGACGTCTTTATTTCAGGCGATTACGCATACACAGCAGCTTCCGAGAGCGGGCTGTTAGTGCTGGATGCTTCCAATTACGTCTCGGTCGAGAATATCGTAAATCCCCCCCTCCCCACCGAGTTCTCATTGTCGGTCTATCCCAATCCCTTCAACTCAACAACAACTATAACGTACAGCCTCCCAACTGCTACAGAAGTTTCGCTTGCACTTTACAATTTGTCCGGTCAAAGGGTAACAATGATAGTTGAAAGCTTCATGCACCCCGGCATCCACTCCTCCATCCTGTTCGCCGCCGACTTACCTTCGGGATTATACTTTGTGAAGTTGACAGCATCCGATCGGGTGTTTACGCAGAAGATAATATTGATCAGATAAAATGGCATAAATACTCATTTCAGCTTTTGCGGCATAGGATCAAAGCCCAGATATCAGGACTATTTGGATTTGTTCTGGCAGCGATATTCAGATAATCATTGATTTATAACATATTAAGAATTATATTATTTAAAACCCTTAAATATCTATCGCTTTAGATTTACGGAGGAGTACCATGACGATTCGTAATGTCTCAACCGTAGTAATAAGCAGTTTCCTATTATTCGCCAAGCTCTGCACAGCCGCAGCGAGCCTCCCTGACAACTCTTCAGTCAAATCCTCAATGGAAACCTCTGTCAATTCGCTATGGTTGAGTCATGAGGGAATCTGCCTGAATAGAAACCATGTGACTATTGACGGTCAGACTTTTGAAACTCTCTCTATTCCGGGTGAGGGAGTTGTATATGAAGAAGGCAAACCGATCCTCCCTGCTATTCGGCGCTTCGTAGTGGTTCCTCCGCAGACGGGACTTGAACTAATAGTTCATCCGGGGGAGGAACGTAGAGTCCGAGCTGAACTTCCTCCGGTTGTCTATTATGAAGGCGATCAGATTCTTCTTCCCCCCCCCTCCCTCCCTGGGAAACAAAGAGTGATAGAAGAGGATGAAGCCGGAGAGTTATATCCTCCAAATATCGCGGAAATGTCCTCACCAATCGTTATACGCGGCGTCAGACTGGTTAAGGTGACGACCTATCCTGTCCAATTTGATCCATCTACACGTACCTACATTCAACGCAATCATATCAAGGCAGAAATACGCTACACGAATGACGAACCTGTCAATCCGGCTTATTTTCCCAACAGGCGAAATCGAAGTCGGACTTTCCTCAAGTTTATCGAAGGTTTGGCTGTCAACGGCGATCAAGTCAGGCGCGATCAGCCGGATGATTCAGTCCTGGAATATGTTGGGCATTATCTGATCGTTACTCATGAGAGCTGTCTTGAATACGCCGCTCCGTTTATCGAATGGCGGAGGAAGAGCGGATATAAGGTTGATATCTTAAGTTTACCTGACAATATTGCTAGAAATAATCCCAACAGTATAGAGGATAGGATTCAGGATCGGTATGATGCATACCTCGATGAAGGATTGGATCCATTTGATCACATGTTACTCATCGGAGATCGTGAAAGTTATAATTACGGTCCAGATCCCAACTCTGTGCTTGACGCTCCTGAAGGCGAAACCCTCTGGGGAAGCGGTGATCATGCTGATTATTACTACGCCTGCCTCGAAGGAAACGACCGTTGGCCCGATGTCGGATTCAGCCGTTGGCCCAATGGTTCAAGGGATCTCATGGAGTTAGTGGTTGGAAAAACGCTTGCATACGAGACGGAACCGCCGCTCGACGAACCGGAGTATTTCCATAATGTCGGAGTCTATGCGCAGCACTGGGGTAACTCCCCGACAACCTCCTGGCATCCGTCCATAATGACCAACGTCCACTGGGGAGAAGAGGTATTGAAATACCTTGGTTTTCAGAACATCGATGTCTATGAGGACTTCAATTGGGATCAGCAGGGACAACGCATCGGAGCCTGGATCAGGGATCATTATAACGAAGGAACCAACCTGTTGATAGGCAGAGCCCAGAATTACTTCTGGAGGAGCAATTTCAACGGTGTTAATGATAATGACAAGTTTACATTCGACCTCAATATCGCCGAATTCCACTGGACAGCAGAAAACAGCTTCCGCACCGGCGATGGGAATCATCTGAAGGGACCGGTTGTCATTACGAACGTTCACTCCGAACCTACTGGTTGCGTGGCAGCGATGGGGATTGTATGGCTGGAACTGGTAAAGGGAGTGCTGCTTAACGATCTGCCGCTGGGATGGGGACGCGTTCAGGCGATAACAGCATTTGAAGCTTACTTTCCTAACATAGAATATCGAAACCAACAGTTCTATCTCTTCGTTAAAACCGACGTGGATGCTTTCGGCGATCCGGGCATCCAGCCGTGGATAGGCGTGCCCACCGTTGTAGATGCTGATTTTCGAGGTATACTGCATCCGGAGACCCGAGTTCTGAACGTTCGTGTATCCGAACATGAGAACAACGATCTGACCGTCGAGGGCGCTCAGGTAACCATCTACCATCCCGGCGGGGATATGCCCGAACCGGATTCCGATGAGTACGCCGAATATGACGGGATGTTCATGATGACAACGACATCGGATGAAGAGGGAATGGCGAGGTTTATACTCCCCGAAGAGATGGATCTCGAGCCGGGCACAATGTTCCTCACCGTTTCCGGACGGGATATACTGCCAAGTTTCAACGAGATCGAGATTGGTCAACCGGAGAATTTTGTTGAATTGGGAGAATATGACCTGTTTGAAATTGAGGGCAACGATGACGGGAATATCAATCCGGGCGAGCAGTTCGTTCTGCTGATGGAGGCTG
The DNA here is from genome assembly GCA_013202285.1 of bacterium. Lineage (GTDB taxonomy): Bacteria > Electryoneota > AABM5-125-24 > Hatepunaeales > Hatepunaeaceae > JABMRV01. The sequence continues at coordinate 2,939 of JABMRV010000033.1, forward strand.
TTAACCTGAGTGATGATAACGTTGCGGAGGATGTGACCGCAGTGCTGAGATGTCCCTCCCAGTGGGTTGAGTTGCAGGGCGAAGAGATCAATTTCGGCGACCTGGATCCCGGGGAAACTCTGATGGGCGATGAAGGGGCTATCATAAACATCTCCTCTTCCTGTCCGGACGGCGCTTCGCGACCGGTAACCCGCCCTGTAATTGAAGTTGAGTTTTCAACAGGTGATATAATCTGTAAATCAGCTATTATGCTCGATATATCCGCTCCTAATATAGAAGTTGTGGAGGTGATTGAAGGCGAAATCCTTGACACTGAACCGACTGAAGTCGATCTCGTCCTGCACAACATCGGTTCAATCGAGATCTCCGATTTCGAAGCTGAACTCAGAACCACCGGTATTGGCGCCTCCGTGACTGTAAACAGCGCCAGATTTAACTCCCTCGACGTCGATGAGCAGGGGCGTATAAGCGGCGACCCGTTTGTTGTTGCAGGCAATGCAATGTTTGTGCCGGGAACACGCATTGAGATGCTCCTGATCATTCATTCAGATGATGATTTCGTCGATTCGGCATACTTTGAACTGCAGGTAGGCGAAGAAGAGGAGAATGCCCCCACCGGACCTGACGACTACGGTTATGTCTGTTATGACGACACCGATGAGGATTGGGAGCCTGCGCCGGAATATCATTGGATTGAAATCAGCAGTGAAGCAGACGAGGCGGATTTCGAGGGTGAATTAATTGATTTTGATGGACGTTCCCAAGAAGACATCGGTGAGGCTTTGGTTATCGATCTGCCTTTCAGTCTGAAATTCTACGGTCAGGAATACGATCAGGTGACAGTTGCCACCAACGGTTTTATCTGCCCGGGCTCACAGGAGCGCATCGTCAACTTCGACAATTGGCCCCTCGACAGAGGCTTCGGAGGTGGAATGGGTATGATCGCGCCGTTCTGGGATGATCTGAGACTCAATAATGGAGGCGTTTATTATTTCTATGATGAGGAAGATGGTCGTTTTATCGTGGAATGGTACGAGATTGACAATTCAAGTGGAACAAACATTGATGCGTTGACTTTCGAAGTAATTCTGTACGATCCCGACATTTGGCCCACCTATTCCGGTGATGCTGATATCATATTTCAATACCGACATATCGAGAATCTTGAGAACATGCGCCAGGGAGATACCGAATGGGCGGATGGCAATCCGTATGCTTCGGTAGGTATCTCCAGTCCGGATGGTTCGACAGGTATTAGTTACACCTGGGCAGGGGAGTATCCTGTCAGTGCAGCTCCCCTGGACGACGAGCGGGTTATTCGCTTCTCAACCATGATTCGCCTTCCAGAGCAAGGCTGGATCGGAGGCTATGTAACAGACGCCGCAACCGAAGAACCTCTGCCGAGAGTCTGGGTTTCGACGGTCTGGGGTCAGGGATTATACACCGATACAACCGGTTTCTGGGAGATGGAAGGTTTGCTGACGGATTATGAATTTGAGGTGAACTTCCATAAGCCGGGCTGGAACGATTCACTGCTCACAGGCTTTGAGCTCGAAAATCCTGAGGACAGCATCCGGATTGATGTGGCGCTGCTGCATCCTGAGTTCAGACTGTCGACCGAGCGAATAGAAACATCTCTAAGCCCGGGTCTGGTTTGGGAGACCGAATTTGAACTTTTCAATGACGGCAACGGAACGTTGGAATGGAGTGTTGAGAAACGTCTGCCGGACAATGCTCAGTTCGACCCGTGGGAACTGAGACAATCATATTCGGTGAGTGATACCGTACACGACACCCGCATAGAGGGAGTTGTCTTCGTTGACGATCACTTCTACATCTCAGGAGCTAACATCTGGGATCGAGAAGACGGTGTGAACATGATTTACGTCCTTAATCGGGACGGTGAACTGATCAGAGGATTTCAACAACCCGGTGATTCCCGCTATGGTATGCGGGACCTCGCCTGGGACGGGGAATTACTCTGGGGATCCGGAGCCGATTCGGTTTACGGATTCACACCCGAAGGTGTACATGTTAAATCGTTTTTGGGACCATACGTTACTAACAGCCCTATCACATGGGATCCGGATAGAGAGGTTTTGTGGACTGCAGGCAGAGTCAGCAACGAGATCGTGGCGTTCGACACCAGCGGAGAAGAGATTGAAGAGATTGACAATATCCCCCGATTCGGTTTGCGCATGTACGGCTTTGCCTACTGGGAGGATGATCCTGATGGTTATTCGCTCTATGTTTTTCACAGTCCCAATAATCTATCCCAGTTGGTTTATAAGATAGATACTGAAAACAGGGACACCATGTTCGTAGCCGAACTGGTTACGGAGGATGGAGGCACTCCAGGCGGCGCTCAAATTACCAGCCGGTTTGATCCTTACAACACGGTCTTTGTCTGCATTACCAATAATGCAGGTAACGACCGTATCGATATGTGGCAAATAACAGGAAACAGCTCCTGGTTTAACGTCACGCCGGTTGAAGGAGACATCAACGCCGGTGAGTTTGAAGTTTTCAACTTGACATTTGATACTTTCGAATTGGATACATTTCTCTATGAGGGCGAACTACTTTATACCCATAATGCCATAGACTTTGAAATGAGCATCCCGGTTGCTTTGCGGGTGAGCATGGATGATGCTCCGGGTGGTGACGATTCACAACTCCCTGAGGATTTCGAAATAACCGCTGTCTATCCCAATCCTTTTAACGCTCAGACACAGATCATGTATTCCGTACCGCGCGAAACTCATGTTACCATCAGCGTATATGACCTCAACGGCAGACTTATAACCACGCTGACGGATGAAACCGTAACCGCCGGTCGTCTGCAGGTTGTCTGGGACGGTAGTTCTATGGCTTCAGGGATTTACTTTGTCAGGTTGAGCGCACCTGAAATCACATCGACTCGGAAAGTGATGTTGATAAGGTGAGAGCGTGTAAAAGGATGAGTTAACCGTAAATCGTCGTTCCGGGCTTGACCCGGATTCCACTATTCGTGCCGCAGGGTGTCCTCACCCTGCGGTTGCAAAATTATCTCTTAAGTTGCGGGGTGGGGACACCCCGCAACACGCGTGGTAATCTTACCGCTGGATTAGAGTCTTTTCACTTGACCCACGTTAATAAAATGTTTATCTTTCGCTGAGCAGCTATGAACGGTTATGAGACGCAATGACAAAGCACGCATCACTTTACTGCAAACCGTAATTTTTCGGAGGCTTTTCATGTACAAATTTCATTTAATTTTTCCTGTCGCAATCGCTTTTGCCATTGTTATGTTGTTTAATACGGCATCAGGCGATGTTACCGTCGATCCCCACGGATTTGCCGTTCAGGTTGAACCTGAAGATATACTCGAAACCGAAGTAACATTGCACAACAGCGGCGATGATGAGGTCGGGTACAGAATCCGCTGGGCGAGTGTACGCCGTGAAGAAGAGGAGCAGCGAGGTCCACAGCGCGATGACCCCGGCGATGTACTCAGCGAGCTGGAGTTGGAGCATCCTGGAGCATTGGGGATCGGTCGCGATTTCGAGAACGATCTGATGTGGGTTACGCACACGATTATCGATGTGAACGGGGCAGTTACAGACGGCTTTTTCACGTGCTATCGAGTAGTGGGTGATGAGGTCGAAGTTGTGGAAGATATTCATCCGAATGTACCACCCCTCGGCGGCTGTTACTACGACGGCATACTGTATGCAACATCCTGGATGAATATGTGGGTTGGACGATGGAACATGGATGGAGACAATCTCGGCAACATCGACGTCAACGGATATGTAATGGCATGTGCAGTCGATCCGGAACACGGTTATCTCTTCGTTATCGTTTACGAACATGTCGATATATATGTCCTTGATATCAACGACGACTTCAACCAAGTCGGAGTCATCGAAGATGTCCTTGAACACGGTGCCGATATTGATTTCCGCGGGCGGATATTCTGGGCGCCGGAACACGAAAACGGACACCTGTGGCTCTCCTATGAATGGCAAGCTTACCAGTTAAACATCGATGACGATTGGAACTGGGAGATCGTACAGGAGGGATTCGATATTGAGACCGATGGCAGGTCTCCAGGTATCGGACACGATGGTCGGGACCTATGGATCGGCTCTTTGAATTCAGCAACGATCGCGATCACAGACGACGGCATCAACGAACCGCACTGGTTCACCGCCGATCCCGAAGAGGGAGTTATCGCCGGTGGTGAGGACGAAACGATCGGCATTCTCGTTACTCCCGGCGAGGAGATAGATGCAGGTGTGTATGAAGTGCTTATGAGGATCGAACTTGACGACGAGCAACAGCCTCGAATAGAGATTGCAGCGGTGATGTCAGTCTCCAGCCCTGTCGCGCAGCTTTCCGGCACGGTCGTGGATCCTTCAAATAATGATGAAGCCATCGAAGGCGTAAAGATCGACATGGACTACTACATTATGTCACGCTATACCGACGAAGATGGCGCATACAGTTTCGACAACCTGCCGTTGAGAGAGTATGAGTTTTCCTTCTCAGCGCCCGATTTCCTCCCCACGGTTGAAACCCTCAATATCGATGAAGAAGGTGATATCGAACTCGACATTGAACTCCTGCACGCTGTATTCTCCCCGAGCCGCGTGGAGTTTATTACAGACATCGAACCTGACTGCGAGCAAACCTTTGATTTAATCGTCACTAACACGGGTAACGGACCGCTCGCCTATACAGTCGAGAGAAGGCTGCTCGGAGGTGCAGACGCTGAACCGTGGGAGTTGCGTGCTTCACTGGCAGTAGAAGAACTCGTTGATGATGACATGATAAACGGCGTAACCTTCGCCGATGGACATTTCTACGTCTCCGGCGGTAACAACGGCGGCAATCCCAGCCTGATCTACGTCTTTGACAGGGAAGGTGAACAGACCAGCGAGTTCGAACAGGTACACGAGTCACGCTACGGCATGCGCGACCTGACCTACGACGGCGAGCTGATTTGGGGATCTGATGAAAATGTCCTCTACGGTTACACCACAGACGGCGAGCATGTAGAAACACTTGAGGGCGAAGCACAATCATACCGCTCTGTGACTTGGGATCCTGTCAATGAGCGGTTCTGGTCTGCTGATATTACTTCAAATA
>JABMRV010000034.1 GCA_013202285.1 bacterium
TATCATTACAGCGATCCGCCAGCCAGCGGACGTAGACCGTGAAATAACTATAACTTGTCTGGATTCCCGACTGCGCGGGAATGACAAAGTAGCGCGGGATTGACAAAATGAATACTTTTCAACAGACACAATTTATATTTCAAACGATCCTACCAACCGAACAGCTTCATGCAGTTCTCAACAACCGCCTCCTGAACCTCTTCCTCAGTTACGGATTTCAATTCAGCCACTGCTTTCAAGGCAATGATCAGATTCGCCGGTTCGTTGCGCTGATTCGTTTCAGCTCCCAGGACAGGGCTGTCCGTTTCGAGTAAAATCGAGGCAAGCGGAAGCTGTTTAACCAGTTTCTGTTTCTGGCGGGATCGAACGATTGAAGGTGGAATCGAAAAGAAATATCCGGCTTCAACCGCGGGAAGAGCTGTGGAATATCTGGCGTCGAATGCATGGAGAAGGACTCGTTTTGCTCCGGCTTCGAGCAGCATTGAAATGACATGTTTACCGGCTGATCTCGAATGAATGTTTAGAGGAAGGTCTAACTCTTTGCCGAGTTCGATGAATCTGTGAAAAATCTCCCGTTGTAACTGGCGTCCGGACTCATCCTGTATCTTCCAGAAATCGAGTCCAACCTCACCGATGGCAGTCAGACGCTGTCGATTTTCACGAATGAAATTTTCCATCGATACAGCTTGATCCATACTTAGGATGGTCGGATACAATCCCGTCGCAGGTTTTATTTGAGGGTGGGTATCAGCAAGTTTGAGGTTCTTTTGTGCGTCTTCGAGTGTCTCGCTCACGGCGATGATCGACGTAACGCCGACATCGCTCGCTCGCTGCAGAACCTCTGTACGGTCTGAATCGAATACGGGATCACAGATGTGGGCGTGTACGTCTGTCAGCATCGGGTTTCAGTTTAGATTTGAGGTTAAAGAGAGTTTGAAACAGTAAACATCATGGAAAGAAAAAACACTTAGGAAATTCCAATATTGACTTTACGAAGCAGCAGGATGGAGATCAAGGGTAAAAAAGTCTCTCTTTGATTCACTGATTGATGAGTGTTTATCGTATAAGTATCAATTTGGTTACCCTCTCACGACCATCGACATTCAAGCGAAGCAAGTACATACCCGATGGTTTTCCTTCGGCATTCCAGACAGTTTGATAATTCCCTGCTGATTGCTTCTCGTTCGCGAGACTTGCAACCTCTCTCCCTGCAAGATCGTATAACTTCAACGTAACGAGCCCATCTCGGTCGAGGGTGTAGCTGATACTGGTTGTTGAGTTGAAGGGATTGGGGTAGGCTCCATGTAAGACGAATTCTCTAATAATGTTCGGCTCATCTGGTACAGACAACCACAAGCCCGTTCCGGACAATTCGACCACCAGGTCACGCCAATAGGTATGGATGGTCAAGACGCCGGTGTAAGCGAGGGAATCGGCAGGAGTAAATGTCACGGCAATGGATGCCTCTTCGTCAGGCTCCAGGGTCAGAATGTCGTCAAACTCAACGCTGAAAGCCGCGCTGTCCACGGTTATACTCAGCACTTCCACAGGCTGCTGACCCTCGTTGGTAAGGACCAACTCCCAGGTCAGTGTCGAATCGAGAGGCACATCGGCATAGTGGTGGCTTGAATCGGAAGCCTGCAAATTCCAGGCACTCTCGCTTAACTCATCCGGCTCCGTGCGGACAAGCCAATCACCGACGCCGGAGAAGCCGCCCAGCACATACCCGAAATCTTCCATCAATATAAGTGAATAACTGTCCAGCGGACCACCACCAACATAATATTCAGTACTCCAGATTAATTCACCATCAGAATTCACACGTGATAAGTAAACATCATTTGTTATACCGCTCTCAATAGCAAAACCACCATCGGGAGTTTCTACTACGGCATCAAAGAAATTCAAAATGTCATCTTCTGCAAAAATGTGCATCCAGATTTCCTCACCATTTTCGTCAGTTCGGACAATCATACCATAATTGTACCACTGTTCGCGATGCGAACCGCCCACCATGCAGTAGCCTCCGTCGGATGTCTGAACCGCATAGCTTATCACCTCGGAATATTCAGTACCATATGTATTGTACCACTCAACCTCCCCGTCGCGGTCGATCTTCACTGCATACATATCAGCGGAACCTTCACCGATTGAGGAAATATCCCCGGTTAACAAAAACCCCCCATCCGTGGTACTGGTAATGTTCCAAAACCTCCCGCCGTTCTCGACAGAATAGCTGTTTTCCCAGACGATATCACCCTCTTCCATATCTATTTTTCGCGCCCAGCCGTTTGTGCTTGCAACTACGATATTATCGTCATCTGTAATTGCGCTGTCGTAGAACCAGACTCCTAAATCGTAAAATCGCGACCAGAGCATCTCCCCGGTTGAATCTGTCCTGACAATCATTCCTCCTCCACCGGCACCCCGTCCGGATAAAACGTATCCGGCATCTGAGAGCTGCTCTATCGCATACGCCTTCTCTGTAGAATGCGTTGTATCGTGAATTAGTGTATAGAATTCCCGCCATTCAATAGAACCGACTGAATCCGTCTTGATGATAGAAAAATCCTGATCTCGACGATCCTCGTCACCACACCATCCCGATCCCCCAATCGCAAAGCCGCCATCAAATGTCCGGATTACCTCCATCGGTCTACTGCCGTTACGTATAGACCGTGTCCAGAGAGTATCCGGCTGGGCTTGAACAACCACCGGAATGAGAATTAGCATCATACAGGCGGCTGTCGCCGCCTGTATGATGGTTTGTTTTGAAATTATCATTTAATGAGTATTAGTTTTTGTGTGCGTAACACGCCCGATGACTCAAGACGGAGCAGATAGGAGCCGGTTGCCGCTCCCTGACTGTTCCAGAATGTCTGATGTGTGCCTGCAATCTGACTGCCTTTGAACAGAACCTCTTCACGGTCTGAATCGAATACGGGATCACAGATGTGGGCGTGTACGTCTGTCAGCATCAGGTTTCAGTAAATAATCCTATGTTCCGCACCATAAACCGACATTGTTTCCAGCCGGATCACGGAACAGCGCGTAATAGCCGTTGTCACCGCCGATGGGAATGCCCATCATAACCTCCTGTAAATAAACAGCGATGAGAACTTGCAGAATTACAAAACATTATTATCTTGTATAATACTAATCACTCAATCCGATAGCAAGAGTTTCATTTATTTCCCTGATCCAACGATAGTATAATCCGCCGCGGCGGACTGCAGGGTGTCCCCGAGTTCTTTGATTTATTCATGAAAACATCACATCTCATCATTCCATCGAAAGATGGAATCCAGTAACGCTCGTAATATCATCAACTTCCCTGGATCCCAGCTTTCGCTGGGATGATGAGGTTCTGCGTATTTGCAACATTTTCGGACACACTGTTTTGCCGGAACGACGATGGTGTCCAAAATAAACTGCACTTGTTAATAATACAATTTGATTTTGACAGATTTCTGTATTAACTTAACTTACTTATGTGAATTCATCCTGGATTAAATCCAGGATCCAAAACTCAGGAGAGACTTATGAAAGCAAGATTTGTAGCTTCAATGTTAATTACCGGATTCATTTTCATTATCCTGCCGACAACAGTTGTCGGTCAACCCAGGATTGAAGTCGATCCGGTCGTAATTGATTTCGGTGTAGCAGATACCGCGACCTCCGTCGAACGAACCGTTTCCATCACCAACGCCGGTGATGAGACTTTGAGTGTCATTTCGTTGGAGACGGATGATGGAGTTTTCAATGCTTACTGGCGGCAGTTGGATGAGAATGATCATGAAATTCACTTCGATTGCCGGACTAGAGAGAACAATTCTTCAATTCTCATCCGCGAGGCAACCTGGGATGGAGAACCTCTGCCGATTGGAGACGAAGTGGGTGCTCTCACTCCCGGAGGAGTATGTGCCGGCGGGAGAATGGTTGAGGAGTTTAATGAACAGATGGGTTTTGCTGTCTGGGCGAATGACGCCGGTGAGAATGAAGATCCGAATGGATTCAGGAATGGAGATGAATTCGACTTCAGGTTCTGGGATCCGGTGACGGAGACTGAGGTTCAGGCTGAAGCGGAATTTCTCGCAGGTGTTAGGACTTTCAGAATTGATGCCTTATCGATGTTTCGCCTGAGTGCTGAGGGCGGTAGTCATCGTCTCGGTAATGGTCCTGTCATTGTCGTTCCGGATGATGCAGTGGATGCTTATGTCTCCTTCACACCCGCTTTAGTCCAGATTTACGAAGGGAATCTAACGATAACATCCAACGACGAAGAGGATGAAGAGATCGTCGTAGAATTGTTCGGGCGTGGTGTTCCCGCCGGTCAGGCTGGAAATCCGATCATCATCGAACCGAATGAGGATGATTTATATCCGGTGATTGTCCACGAAGGAGATAGACTCGTGGTCGAGTTTCAAGCTGAAGATCAGAACACAGATGGCGATGATCTTGTATGGGCGGTTGTGGAGCAGCATGATCTGCCAGGCGAAGAGGATGATCATTGGTCGCTGAGTAATGAAGGCAATGGTCGGGCTTCATTCGTCTGGGCGATTGATTTCAGCGCTGCACGCGATTACCCTTACCGTCCTGTTCTGAGGGTATCTGATCCGGAGAATAACAGTGATGAGATTGAGCTTGTAATCAGCGTTTGGGGCGCTCCGTTCCCTCCACCGGAACCGATCCCGGACCCGGAGTTACTGGAGGATGACGAAAGGGTGATGCTCTTCGATCTTGACGCATTCTTCGTTGAGAATGAACTTGACTTCTGTTACGAAATCAGTGTTAATCCACCTCAACTTCAGTTAGAGCTGGACGGCGAAACAAACGAACTAAGCGCCGCACCGATTGCTGACTTCTGGATTGGCAGACCGGGAATTGAAGTCGTTGTTACTGCCTCCACCGAAGATGAATCATTCGAGATGGGTTTCAATGTTGTTGTTGACCCTCGCAATGATCCACCTGAGCCGTTTCATCAACTGATGCCGGAAAATTATTCCATAGTGAATTGGGATGGTACAGTCCGTTTCAGTTGGGAAGAAGCGGAGCAGAATCAATATGAGATGGATGAGGTGAGATACCGGTTATTTTTCCGGTATAGAAATCTTGATAGAGCAGATACCCTTATAACATCACCTATGGAAATGACTGAATATGATGTAAGGATAGTTGATGTTGCTGATAGTCTTGGTATTGCGCACGGCGCTGAGAATTCGCAAATAATATGGTGGGTAATGGCACAAGACGATTCAGCCGAGGTTTTTGCCTATAACGCTGCCTTTGTTTTCGAAATTGATTGGTTAAGCAGTCCGGGTGATGACGACTCAGGCATACCGTCTCATTTTATGCTTCTTCCGGCTTATCCCAACCCGTTCAACAGCCGGACGACAGTGGGTTTCGCGCTTCCTTCGTCGGGAGCCGTTACGGTCTCACTCTTCAATCTTCGCGGCAGGCTCCTGCCCGGTTTCTCACGCAGCGAATACTATATTGCCGGGCATCATCAGCTTGCTTTTGAAATGAGGGGAGTACCCGCTGGTGTTTATATGCTCTATGTTGAATATGGCGGAGATGTTCGGATTCAGAAGCTGCTTTTGATGAAATAGTGCTTGTTGATAAAGTCCTTCAGACCGCTGGCAGACGCCCTCGTCTGCCAGCTCAATCCTTGTTTTTCCGTCAGACGAGGGCGTCTGACGGCAGGCGGATGACTATTTCAATGAGTTTTTCAACGGGCACTAATTAAATTATACTACTTACTTAGTCTCAATCGGATATTCTTTGTTAACACTCTCATTTGGATACAGGACATCTCCTATTATCAACCATCCATTCACTCAAAGGAACCTCAATGCGCCAATCCTGGCATGAATACTTTATGATGCTCGCCAGGCATGTATCGACCAGGGCAACATGCGACCGGCTGCACGCCGGATGCGTTATAGTGAAGGACAAACGGATAGTCTCAACCGGCTATAACGGGTCTCTGCCCGGCGTCGATCATTGCGACGAGGTGGGACATCTGATTATGAACGGGCACTGTGTTGCGACATCACATGCTGAACGGAACGCAGTTGCCAACGCAGCGAGAGCAGGCGTCAGCACGCTCGACGCAACCGCCTTTGTGACCCATACACCATGCTGGGATTGTGTTAAGCTTCTCGTTGCGGCAGGCGTTATGCAGATTATTTACGAAGAAGAGTATCCGAATGCCAGATCAACCTACCCGCCGAATATAGAGAAGATACTTGAACAGGCAAAGGCAACCCTGAGAAAGATGGAAGATGTTGAATAGGTGGGTTAGTTCTCTGTGAATTCAAAAGGGAGTGCATAAGCACTCCCTTTTTGTTGTTAACGGATCTAAATTCTGTTGTGCTATTCACTCACTTCTTCACCGTTACCGAAATCCATCTTCGACAACTGCTCATAGAACCTCCAGCGAGCGTTGGTGTCTTCCTGGAGATACCTGGCGAGATTCTCGGCTCGTTCCGGTTTGAACCTGGTCAGCATTTTGAAGCGTGTTTCTGCGTAAGTGAAATCAGTAACTGGAATTGAAGGCGGTTTGGAGTCGAGTTTGAGTGGATTCTTGCCCTCTTTAGTAAGGTCAGGATTATACCTGTACAGGGGCCAAACGCCGCTCTTGACAGCCAGCATCTGATTATCCATTCCCTTCGCCATGTCGATGCCGTGAGCGATGCAATGGCTGTAAGCGATAATCAGTGAAGGTCCGTCATAGTTTTCCGCCTCGATAAACGCCCTGACGCTTTGACCGTCATTGGCGCCCATGGCAACCTGCGCGACGTAAACATGTCCGTAATTCATCACCATCAAACCGAGGTCTTTGCGTGGTATGCCCTTGCCGGATGCTGCGAATTTAGCCACTGCGCCGAGCGGGGTTGCCTTGGAGCACTGACCTCCGGTGTTGGAATAGACGCCGGTATCGAGAACCAGCAGGTTAACGTTCCTGCCGGTGGCGATAACATGATCGAGACCGCCGTAACCGATGTCATAAGCCCAGCCGTCGCCACCCATTCCCCAGATGCTCTTTTTGACGAGCGAATCACTGACCAGCATCAAATGCTTCGCCTCCCAGCGATCCAGGTCTTTTATTTTTTCTTTCAACCTTGAAACACGAGCACGCTGTTCGGCGATTTCCGCCTCGTCGATTTGTTGACATTCGCGCAGTGCATCGACAAGTTCAGCGCCGATTTCATCGCGCAGGCTGTTCATCAGCTCGATGGAGAATTCCTTGTGTTTATCAATCGTCAGACGCAAGCCGAGAGCGAATTCGGCCGTATCCTCGAACAGTGAGTTATTCCATACCGGACCCTGACCGTTTTTGTTAACCGTCCAGGGTGTTGTTGGCAGGTTACCGCCATATATGGATGAGCAACCGGTTGCGTTGCCTATGATGGCGCGGTCGCCGAAAAGCTGACTGACAAGTTTGACATATTGCGTCTCACCGCATCCGGAACAGGCTCCGGAATACTCGAACAACGGTTCGAGGAACTGTGAACCCTTGACACTGTTGATTTTGAGTCTTGCACGGTCGATTTCCGGCAGTTCGAGGAAGAAATTGTAATTCTCGCGTTCGGACTCGCGCAATGGAGGCTGCGGCTGCATATTGATAGCCTTATGTTCCGGGTTTTTCTTATCCTTTACAGGACAAACTTCAACGCACATCACACAGCCGGTGCAGTCTTCGGGAGCCACCTGGAGAGAGTATTTCATTCCCTTGAAATCTTTGGCTTTATAATCCGCAGATTTGAAGGTGGGAGGTGCATCGCTCAGCAGTTCGAGGTCGAAGACCTTCTGTCTGATGGCAGCGTGCGGGCAGGCGATAACACACTTGCCGCACTGCGTGCAGAGCGCTTCATCCCAGACCGGGATTTCCAGAGCGAGATTACGTTTCTCCCATTTGGTTGAACCGATTGGAAAGACACCGTCCACGGAAAAAGCGCTAACCGGCAGGTCGTCGCCCTTGAAGGAAATAATTGTTCCCAACACATTCCTGATATAATCGGGCGCTTCAACGGATACCGGCGGCGGCAGTTCAAAGTCTGAGGTCACTTCATCCGGAACGGGAACTTCATGCATGTTAGCTAAAGCCTGATCGACCGCATCGAAGTTCATCTGCACAATCTTGTCCCCTTTGGCTCCGTATGTCTTCTTGATTGAATTCTTGATCGCTTTGATAGCCTCGTCCCTGGGCAGAATACCGGAAATAGCGAAGAAGCAGGTCTGCATGATCGTATTGACACGCTCGCCCATTCCGGTCTCATGACCGACCTTATAAGCGTCTATCACGTAGAACTTCATCTTTTTGTCGATCATCTGCCGCTGGAAAGAGCGCGGTAGTGTATCCCAGACCTTGTCCGGTTCAACATAGCTGTTAAGCAGGAAAGTAGCGCCTTCAACAGCCGGTGAGAGCATGTCGTACTTTTCAAGGAATATGGTCTGAGAACAGGCGATGAAGTCAGCCTTGTGAACGAGGTAGGTCGATCTGATGGGATTGGGACCGAAACGCAGGTGGGATACTGTTATTGCGCCGGATTTCTTTGAATCATAGACAAAATATCCCTGGGCGAAGTTATCTGTACCTTCACCTATGATCTTTATCGAGTTCTTGTTGGCGCCGACTGTCCCGTCGGCTCCGAGACCATAGAAGAGGCATGTTTTTACTTCAGCGCCTTCGACAGAAAAATCGTGATCATATTCAAGGCTCTGATGTGTTACGTCATCCTCGATACCGACCGAGAAGCGTCGCCTGGGATTATCCATCTTGAGTTCGTCGAAAACCGCTTTTACCATTGCGGGTGTGAATTCCTTGGATGAAAGCCCGTACCTTCCGCCGATGATCTTCGGGAACGCTGCAAATCCGTTTCCGTCCGCCATTGTTTCGGCGATGGCGGTTACTATGTCCTTATACAGGGGCTCACCTTCGGCGCCCGGTTCCTTGGTGCGGTCGAGGACAGCGATTGCCTTAACTGTCTTCGGCAGTGACTTGATGAAATGCTCCACCGAGAAAGGTCTGAACAGCCTGACCTTGATAATACCGACCTTCTCGCCGCGCTCGGTGAAGTAATCGACTGCCTCATGTGCCGCTTCGATGCCGGAACCCATCAGGATTACAACTCGTTCCGCTTCAGGATGACCGACGTAGTCAAACAGGTTATAGCGGCGACCGGTTACTTCGAAGAAACGATCCATCACCTTCTGAACGATGTCGGGCGCTGCCGTATAGAACGGGTTAATACGCTCGCGAGCCTGGAAGAACACGTCGGGGTTTTGAGACGTACCCCGCAGATCGGGTCGTTCGGGATTCATGCCACGCCAGTGATGTTCGAGGATCTTTTTTTCATCGATCATTGTCCGCATATCGTCTTCGCTGAGTTGTTCGATTTTCTGAACCTCATGTGAGCTGCGAAAACCGTCGAAGAAGTGAATGAAAGGAATACGGGTTTCATAAGTGGCAGCGGTTCCGATCATTGCCATATCCATGACTTCCTGGATGGAACCGGAGGAGAGCAGTCCCCATCCGGTGGACCGAACCGCCATGATGTCGCTGTGATCGCCAAAGATTGAGAGAGCATGGGTCGCAATGGTTCTCGCAGAGACGTGGAAGCATGTCGAGGTCAGCTCGCCGGCTATCTTGAACATGCTCGGGATCATCAACAGCAAACCCTGCGATGCTGTGAAGGTTGTGGTCAGGGCTCCGGTCTGCAGGGCTCCATGTACAGCGGCTGATGCGCCGCCTTCACTCTGCATTTCTATAACCTCGGGGATTGTGCCCCAGATATTGCGTTTTCCTTCTGCCGACCACTGGTCAGCCCATTCGCCCATGTTCGACGATGGGGTGATGGGGTATATGGCAATTACTTCATTCAGATGATGGGCAACGTAGGCTGCCGCTTCGTTACCGTCTATGGTTACTTGTTTTTGTGACAAAGGTTACTCCTAAAATGAGTTAAAAACTATATTGTGTTACATTACTGAATTATGCGCAGGCACGGAGACCTGCGCCACTGATGCGATTAAACTGTTCATTCACCACTGATGTAATTAAACTGTTCATTATCATTCACAAATTTGGTTTGGGTGCTTTGTGATGATTGATTGACAAGGTAAAGAGATACCTCTCCAGTAGGGCAGGTCTCCGTGCCTGCCTATATATTGCCAAACCAATGCAATAGTGCCTGCCTATTCACTACCTACAAACCAAACCCAAGGATAATTTTCCAAATCAGGCCAGCGCTTCCGGGGATTGTTCACAATATAGTTTGCTTTCTCATACAACTCAGCCTCATCCCTCACAATCCTGTCGAAAGATTCATCCCGCCACACTGCCCCCTGCCTGCCAAACTCCCTCTGAAGCCTGTGAGCACTGAAGGATTTCCATGAATACATTATATCCTTTAGTTGGTGTTCCTTCAGCGGAGTTACCAAAGCATGGCAATGGTCGTCCATCACCACCCAGGCATATAGCTGATACCTATTGTCATCAAAATAGCAAATGGCAGATTTTACAGTATCCCTTTCTTCAGACTTCAATGGCTGCTGGCTCTTTCGCAGCCTCCAAGTTACGAAATAGGTCATCCCCTCCAGCCGCCAATGAGGCAGGCGTCGGCGGTAGATGGTCAGTTCGGGGTTCTTATCCACTATAGGCTCTGCGCAGGCACGGAGACCTGCGCCACTTGGTCAGTTAAACTATTCATTCTCAATCATACATTCTATTAGCGTTAGTTGAGATTGACTAACAATGTTAAGACGGATGGCCCGACTTGCATGCAAGTTGGGTTTCAATCAAGGTGACAGGCAGGAATGCCGCCTGCCCATCTTGAGGTCACAAATTGTGACCTCAAGTCTCTATCCAATCTCTCCTCGTCCCTCTATTGATTGCTGCAGTGTGCTGTCATCGACGAGCTCCAGGTCGCTGCCAACCGGTACGCCGCGCGCGATGCGGGTGATCTTCAAGTTGGAATTACTGAAAATGCGGGCTATATAAAGCGCCGTAGTCTCTCCCTCCGGTGTCGGATTTGTGGCTACCACTATTTCACTGACATGTCCATCTTTGGTGCGTTCGATTAGAGCGTCGATCCGCAACTGATCAGGTCCAATGCCGTCGAGAGGAGAGATTGCTCCGCCGAGTACGTGATAAACGCCTCGCCAGCATCCGGTACGCTCGATGGCGATAACGTCACCCGGTTCTTCGACCACGCAGATAAGATTTTGTTCGCGGTTACTGTCGGTACAGATAGGACAGGGGTTCTCCTCGGACAAAGTCCAGCATGTACGGCAGAAAGAAACTCTGTCCTTGACAGCCATCAGTGCATCGGATAGCGATTGCGCGAAATCCTTGGAGGATCGGAGTACATGGAGCGCCATTCGCAGGGCTGATTTTCTGCCGATGCCGGGAAACTTTGCCAAGTAATCCGTCAGAGATACAACCGTCGGTGGAAGACCGGATTGAGTAAATTTATCCGTCATAAACCTGTTTTCTTATATTTTATCGTAGCACTATAATGTAAAAAAAATCTCAAGCTCGGTCAAGGAAATAGCCTGTTATAAAGTAAAGGACGCACCTTTAGGCGCGTCCTTTCGTTAGTTTATTTACTCTGCAGGATGAGGACATCCTGCAGCACAAGACAATGGATGGTTATTACTTATCCTTCTCCTCTTCAATGAAATCAGCAGGGCGTTTCTTCAGGTTCTTGACACTGCTTTCGTAGATCACGAAGATTGTCTCCTCATTGCCGTCCTTGCGGGCGAGGAAGCGGTTATCCTTCTCCTGATCGGGTACGAAATCAACAACTACATGCACGTCTCCTTCGAGGAAGGCTTCGACTGTGAAATCGGGTTCATCAAAGCTGGGTATCTCGTCTGTGCCCTTGACCCTGAAATCCATGGCGTTCATTCTGCTGAGGGTGTTCTTGATCCTGTTCAGTGTCTTCTGGAACGGTGCGAACGGCTTGCCACTCTGAGGAATTACCGTCCAGGCAGTATCTGGAGCGGTCAGCGTAGAATCGTCTGCAAACGTTGAGATATTACGCACCAGCTCAACGGTTTCATCGGGGAACTTGAGCAGAACGCGCTCCAGAAGTGTCTTGTCAAGATCCAGTATCTTCTTGTTACGCCAATCCTTTGGTTTACGGGTGAATGAAGAGCGCGGCGTGCCGGTGACGAGCCAGACCTCGTCGGAGTCCTCTTTACGGATATATGTATGAGTATAGTTCTTGGACGGCTTGCCGCAGTAGAATTTGTCGATTGTCCCATCTTTTTCACCTATTTCAACATAAGCAGCTTCCTCGCCTTCAACCTCGTAATCGACATATTTCTCTTTGTTTCTGGTTATTAAACTCTCGTACTTGAGATCCGAGACTTTCTTTAACAGAGTTTCTGTATAACTGGGATTAGCCGGATAGCTAAAGGGCTCAGTTACACGCCATATTCCTCCGCTCCGCACCATGGTTATCTCACCATCCTTGTTCTTAATCTTGATAAAGTCGATGCGGCTTGTGTCCTGCGAGAGGAAGAGTTCTTTTTCAGTGACGTGATGCCGATCAGTTGAGAATAGAGCCAGCAGGATCAGTTGAACGGCGAGAACAGCAATCAGTGTAATGGTTGTTCGGCTCATCAGATGCTACCTCCCTGACCCTTGATTTTATAGTCTCTTAGCGCCAGCTTTCTGGCGGATTTGCGTATATTCCAGCGGAAAAGACCAAACGCGATTATCAGCAGCGGTGGTATCAGGAGGTTGAGGATTTTTATGGTGCGTCTTGTATCATCCTCGATCTGTTGGATGGGACGGCTTGAAACCTCACGCGACCGTATTGTTATCAACCTCTCGTCTTGTGCCATCCAGTCAACCATGTTGAGCATCATTGTCAGGTTGTCTGCGCCCGGTACAACAGCGAGATATTGGTCCAGAATGAAATTGGCGTCTCCGATTACCACTATACGGGTGAATGGTGATTCAGGAATGATGTCCTCCTCGGAGACCGGATTTCCATCGTCATCGACCGGAATCGTTTTATCCTTCCAGTAACTCGTGAACTTGCCCTTAACAAGCACGCCGAGCGGCAGGTGTGCCATGTCGAAACTGTATTTTCCACGCATCGTCATCGGATTAATATCAAATGGTGTCGTTTGGAATGCCGATCTCTCTGATGACCAGAATAAGGATTCAATCTCGATAGAATCCTTATCCGCCGCTGCAGTTGTGTCTATTGTATTGGGGTAACACAGCAGTACTTGTCGCAGGCTTTTCAGCGCCGCAAGTTCGCGATTGAAATTGATCACTTGAGGAAAGAGTGTATATTGCGCCAGGGTGATGTTTCGTCCATACCTGGTCATGGTTTGGAAAGGCAGCGTCGGTGAATTCAGATCCATTACCAGTTCATCCTTGATACGGAATCCGTAATTCTCGGTCCAGGCGTCAATTCTGAGCGGACTGCGATCGGCTTTACCCTGACCAAGGTCGGCGACTACCTTGTTGGCAGCCATCAGCAGTTTTCCACCGCGCATGATGAACTGGTCGATGACGAAACGATCCTTCTCAGGGATGTCCTGTTTGGGACCGATAATACACAGCACGTCGATGTCATCAGGTATGTCGTTCCGCATAGAGAGATCGACCGGTTTGATATCGTAAAGTTTCCGCAGTTCACGGTCAAGGTATGTCATTTCCTCTCGGAGTTTCGACTCTTCATGACCCTCGAGAAACCCGACAGTCTGCGTTTCACTGGAAGTGATCCGTTTTATCTTGGATACGATTTCATATTCCAGTGTTCCGAGCGATTGTATGGTTGGGATTACCTCCTGGCGATCCTCGTAAATCAGCACCATTCCCAAGTATGCCAACTTGAATTCAACCTTATCAGCTTTTATTTCATTGACCTGGATCGGTTCAAGCCTGAATCGTTCAGCTTCCTTCTTCAAATCCTCTTCGTCTGTGGGATCGAGGAATTCATAACGGAAATATCCCTTGCCGTGTGCCTTCATTTCAGCAAGCTGATCTTCAACGTCCCGAGCTACAGTATTGTATGGGGAGGGGAGATCCCTGGTGAAGTAAGCTTTGATGGTTAAAGGTTCTTCAAGCTCCCTGATTATCTCCTTAGTCACTTTGGACAGTGTGAATGTCCGATTCTCAGTCAGGTCAAGCCGACCATAAAAGTGATTTGAGATAAGGTTTAAGACGATCAGATTGGCGATGATGAGGATTACATTCATCGGTGCAAATATATCGTTGCTTTTGAATTTCATGTTTTATCCTTCCCCTTACCTCTTCCGCCTGGCTGCCATGGCACGGGTTGCCAGGAACAGCGCAAGACTGATCAATGTCAAATAATAAACAAGGTCACGGGTGTCTATGACACCTCGAGAAATATTCTGGAAATGGTAAACTATAGCCAGGTATTCCACGATGGAGACCATCGAATTCGGGATGAATATAAGGATTTTATCCATGAGGTAGAAAGCTGCCATAATCAGGAGGCTGATGATAAATGCTACTACCTGATTTTCAGTCAATGACGAGCCGAGAGTTCCGATAGCAAGATAAGCTGCGCCTATGAATAAAAATCCCAGATAGCCTCCGATGGCAGGACCATAATCCATGTCTCCGAGAAAGGCTACTGTGATACCGTACACCAGTGTAGGGAGGATCATTGCGATCAATAAAGCGACCGCTGCGAGATATTTACCCACGATGATGGATGAATCATGTATCGGCATTGTCACCAGCAGTTCCATGGTTCCTGTTTTTCTCTCCTCCGATATCAACCGCATGGTGATAGCCGGTGTGATAATCAGAAACGCAAAGGGGATTATCCCGAGTATCACGCGTAGGTCTGCCTGCCCGGCGAGGAAGAAATATGTTGTGAAATACCAGCCTGTGAATAGCAGGAAGACTGTTATCACGACGTAAGCGATAGGGGAGTCGAAATATGCTCGCAGTTCACGTTTGAAAATCGACCAGATGTTTTGCATGCGCTTCCCGTGTTTCTATTTTTTTATTGCTTAAAACCGGATGACAATAAAACCGTCACCGGAAAACAACTGTTCCTTGTCGTTGAGAACGATTTAGTTTTCTTGTGTAAGTTGATGGAATACATCTTCAAGGCTGCGGACTTCGCGCTCAAGACCGATTATTACCCAACCGGTATCAACGGCACACTTGAAAATTTCTCTGCGCGGATCGACGCCTGCAGAGGCGATGATACGGTAGTTTTTTCCGCTCGCATCATCCGGGAATGTTTCCAGAACCTCTTCGATCCCTTCAACCTTCTCCAATTGTTCAACGACATTATTCTCATCGACAATCATCTCGAGGTTGATGGTGATCTTGTTCTGAAGGTCGCGTTGCAGCTCACTAAGAGTGCTGTCGGCGACAATCTTGCCGTGGTGGATGATTACCGCTCGATCACATGTTGCCTGTACTTCAGAGAGAATATGAGTTGAAAGGATAACGGTCTTCTGTCTTCCCAGCTCCTTAATAAGTGTCCTGATATCGACGACTTGATTTGGATCGAGACCGATGGTCGGTTCGTCGAGGATAAGAATTTCCGGATCGTGAATCATCGCCTGTGCAAGACCGACCCTCTGTCTGTAGCCCTTGGAGAGTTCGTTTATATTCTTGTGGAGTACATCACCGAGGTTGCAGATGTCCACCATTTCATGGATGCGTTTCCCCTGATATTCGCCTTTGATATTTCGGAGGTCGGCAACGTACCGCAGGAAGTCAACAACATTCATGTCTCCATAGAGTGGGTTTGATTCCGGTAGGTAGCCGATCATCCTGCGCACGTCGATGGAATTATCGATCACTGAGAATCCCCCGACTGTCACTTTACCCATGGTTGGCGGCATGTAGCAGGTGATAATTTTCATTGTGGTGGTTTTTCCGGCTCCGTTCGGTCCGAGAAACCCTAATATCTCACCCTTCTCCACCTTGAAAGAGATGTCGTCCACAGCTTTCTGTTCGCCGTAGATCTTTGTAAGCCCCTCGATGTTGATCATTGATTTCCTCTTGAACAGTCTGAAACCGCGCTCATTGATTGTCTTATTCAGGGCAAGGGCTCGGTAAACCTGCCCATACTCGTTCACCGAAGATCGATTCGGATTATTGAATAACTTATCAATTTATAAGTCCAACGCATTATTTGCAACGTTGTTCCCGCTTTCATACGGGTTCAGATTAAATTATTCTTAATTTTAAGACTGGATTAGTGTAACAGCATTTCACAATAGGTATCCACTTGCAATGTATCGTAGTGTTCATTATATAATAAAGGTTGTTTTTATAAGTAGTGCCTGTTGAAAAACTCATTGAAATAGTTATCCTCCTGCCGTCAGATGCCCTCATCTGACGGAATAACAAGGATTTAACTGGCAGACGAGGGCGTCTGCCAGCGGTCTGGAGGACTTTTTCAACAGAAACTAAGTAAGGTTCTCGCGAAGGAGTAAATAACAATGCGCAATACTAAAACACGTATTTATATGTATTTAGTAACAATAATGTTTATTGGGTTGAGCTACACTTCGGTATTCTCACAGGAAACCGATTCGCTGGATACCGACAGCATTGAGGTCGATATTCCAATGCTTGACTCACTCGACAGGGCGATGATTGACAGTGCTCTGACTCTGCTCAACCTTAGACCGGAAGAACTCGGATTTGACAAGATGTGGGTCGAAGACGATACATTCCGTCTCGATATTGTTGAGAGAATACTTGAACATCCGCTTGAACTGCCTGAGTACGTGGATAGTACCACCGCGGTGATTGATACCTTTTCTGTAACCGGCGACTTTGGATTTCTGCTCGGGTTCGTCGGAGATCAATTGAAGGTGGATATTAAAACGGCTAAGAGAAAACCGGTCGAATGGGAACCAGTAAATCCCACGGTTACTGATCCGTTTGCCGGATGGATACAAGCGTTGGAGGTCTCGGAGCCACTTCGCCGGGAATTCTATGAAGCGCTCGATAGCCTTGATCTGAATGACCTGATAATGGCTGCGCCGACTCTGTGGAGCAACGATGAATCGGAGGTTAACGCGAAACTGGTCGGTGCGTGGCAGTTTGTCCGCGGAATCGAGGTCGATACAAGCCGCGAGGTCGATTCGGACAGGATACTCGATATCATTTCCAAGCTCGATCTTCAGCCGCTGCTCGAAGCCGCAGAAATTATCGCCCTCACGGCAATGGCGACAGCGGAAGATTTCTCATGGGAAGAATACTGTCAACCGCAGAGGATTGACAGCGGGGAGATCGAAGGAGTCACCGGTGAAATCCTCTACTACAGGGAGACTTCATGGGGTAAGATGGTTATCGGTGGAAGAGGAAACAACGTTTATGATGCTGATTTCAGTGCGATAATTGACCTGGGGGGAGACGACGTTTACCGGGGTCAATGCGGTGGGGCGCTTGGTGTACTCGATAAGCCTTACTCACTAGTTATCGATCTCGATGGAGATGATTACTACGATTCCGATGGACAACCGGTCAGTCACGGCGCGGGTTTCTTCGGAGTGGGAGTCCTGATTGATAAAGGTGGAAACGACACTTATCGCAGTGGAAACTACAGTCAGGGAGCCGGTCTGTTCGGGATCGGCATCCTGTTCGATCAGGATGGCGACGATGACTACCGGGGAGGTTTTTTCCAACAGGGAGCCGGTAACTGCGGAATCGGATTGTTAATAGATAAAGGCGAAGGTGATGACCGCTATCTTTCCACCACGTGGGCTCAGGGTTTCGCATCGACCTACGGTTACGGTCTGCTGTACGATCAGGGTGGAGATGATATCTACCGTACCGGTGGAGAGTATTACCACGCACCCCTGCTGCCACATGATTACCAGTCCTTTTCACATGGGTTCGGCATGGGCATGCGACCCCGTGCCGGCGGTGGAATTGGCGTCCTGTACGA
Organism: bacterium; assembly: GCA_013202285.1. Taxonomy (GTDB): domain Bacteria; phylum Electryoneota; class AABM5-125-24; order Hatepunaeales; family Hatepunaeaceae; genus JABMRV01. The sequence goes on from JABMRV010000034.1 coordinate 17,928, forward strand.
TGATGGCGATGGGAACGATTTTTACAACGCCGAGGTGATGAGCCTGGGTTCATCCTACTGGTATTCCATCGGTATTTTGGTAGATGGTGGAGGGAACGATCATTATTCGCTTGCTCACTATGGTCTTGGATCGGGGATTCACCTTTCAGTGGGCGCTTTCTATGATCGTTCGGGCGACGATCAGTATCGTTCAAGGATGGGTGTGGTCGGTGGTACACCTCACGACCTGTCGGTCGGGATGTTCGTTGAAGGAGACGGCGATGATTACTATATCGTTTCCGATGGCTGGGGTGGTTCGCTGACCAATTCGTTCGGTCTGTTCATCGACCGGCTCGGCAATGACACGTATGCCACACGCGGCGGTGGATACAGCTTCGGGAATCCGCGTTGGGCAAGAGGATTTGCCGGAGCAGCGATATTCCTCGATCTTGAGGGAGATGATGTCTATCCTGAAGGTACACCTGCCGCTGATTCTTCAATATGGATTCGCGGTGGATGGGGCGTTGGCATCGATCTACCGCGCGATGTTGTCGATAAGGATAAGGAGGAACCGATTGGAGAGATTGAGCTGACTGCTGAGGATTCGGCGAAATCGGTCGAGGAACTGTTCGAGGAAGCCTCGAAGTGGGAGGTAGGCTCTGCACGCGAAAGTGTCAAGCGGGCTCGTGAATCGCTGTTGACAAAGAAGCATGAAGCGATAGGATATGCAGTCTCTGAGAAATTAGACACGAAATCGAGTCTCGTGAGACGACTGTTGGAGACGGTAATAAAATCCGATCCGGACACATCGGGTCCTTTGCTGCTGGAGAAATTCAGCACAACTGAGGACGAGACCGTTCTCAAAAATGCGATCTGGCTGTTGGGTGCGATTAAGTGGGAGGCAGCCGTTGAACCGATGCTCGATATGGTCGATAGAAAGGAAAAGGCGAGAGTACGGAATTCACTCATATCAGCGCTGGGGCAGATAGGAGATGAACGAGCGTCCGAGAAGATCAGTCGCTATATCGACGATAAGAAGGAGAGGCGGCGTCTGACGGTTATCGGCGCGCTGGGAGCCATAAGCGACAGTACGACTATTCCAGTATTGATCCGCGGGCTTGATGACGTGATGTTCACTGTGCGTTCCGCGGCAATTGGTGCGCTGATGAAGTTCGGGACACCGGCAGTATTCGACCTGAGAAATTATATTACCGACGAGATGTCTCTTTATCCGGAGATTGGGATGCGTGGATTGGGGAGAATAATCGACAAAATGGAGGAAGAGGATGTCGAAGCCGGAAAGATGCGGTATGAAGCCGTCCAACTGTTTGAGGGATACCTGATTCATCCTTCTGAGCAGATGCGTGCTGCCGCCGTCGATGCGCTCTACAGGAATTCAGGTGAGACCACTCGCCGGATAATCGAGGGAAAAATGGAGTCCGAGTACAGTCCGATAGTTCAATCTGCCTATGAAAAGGTGGTTAGAGAATTGAAGAAGGAAGAGTAAGCAAGTAAGAAAGTGGGAAAGTAAGCAAGTGTTAAAGTGTGAAAGTGAGATGTATAGTTGTATAGTTGTAGAGTATCATATCTTACCGGACAGTTTGATGGCTTGGGATGTTTCTTAAAAGAGGATAACATCTCACTGTTTCTGCAGCAGAAACGAGAATCCAGATATGTCATTGTAATTACGTGGATTCCGGCTTTCCAGTGTGTCTGAGAATA
>JABMRV010000035.1 GCA_013202285.1 bacterium
GATGTATTGAATCTTCTTTTCGGAATAGTCTTTCATTTCTTTCCAGTCATCGAATACCCAGTCGAGGATTTCACGTGCGACCTGCTTGATCTCCTTCAGCATGATGACCATCTTCTGGAAAGCGATGGATGCGGTGGCGAAGTTAGGTCCATCTCCAGTCACCAGAGATTTGGCAACTCCCAGAGCTACAATAATATCTTCTTTGACCTCCTTAACCTTGTCCTCGGTGTTCAAGACCTGCCCTTCAGTGCCGTATGTCTCAGCGCGGACGTAGAACGGCACGACCAGACCGGATTTCAAATCCATCTTATTGATCTGGTCGCGGATGGTCGAGATCATCTTCTGCGTCGGCATGATCACCTTGTCACCGTACTTACCTCCGACGAGGATAAAGCGAAGTGGAGTTGTCCAGCGCTTGGCAATAGCACGCTGCGCCCGGCGATAATCGCGCAGCAGTTCAATTGACTCGAACGCCGGTGTCACCATCGAGTTGCCTCGTGCCGAGAACTGGGGTGCATTCCATTTGCGGTGAATGAGCTGATCGAGTGGGAGTTCTATCTCATCACCTGTGGAGCCGCTTTCGGTTTCCGGCTTCTGAATCGCCTTGATTAACTCTCCCCCCTCAAATTCGAAATCGACTGAGGGAGGATTAACGCAGATAAGTTTGACGATGTCGTTATGCTCACCCTTGGAGGCTTTCCCATCCGAGCCGTATCGCTTGTAACCGATGCACTCACCCTTGATCAGCAGTTGCTGAATCATATCCTTCAGAAACCGATTCACATTGAGCGTATTGAATAGCTGCGTGCCCTCTGATCGCACCGACTCATCATCTGAGGTGATCTTCACCTGGTCACCGATCGCAAACGTCCGCCAGGTGTTGATCGTGTTGGATACGATCGGCTCCTCACAGTAGTATTCCCACGCCTTCCGAGCCCGTTCCTTCCAGTCGGAGGGAATACCCTTAATCTCATACTCGGAGCTGAAAACACCGGAAGCGATATTGGCTGCCGTCCCCATCAACTCGTCATCGACCACGATGGCATTTACCGTTCCTGAGTTTTCAACCTCATTTTCCCGCTCAGGAGGTATTTTCGTATCGGTCTTCATGAAATCGGTGCGCTTTTGGATTCTAATTTGGGAACAGACGCCACCGACTCAGATTTATCCTTGCTGCCCGGCGCGAAGACGAGCATCGTCGCCAGGCAGGGAAGTTGGTAGGTTTCCTGATTATCGTCCTGCCAGAAATCCACGCGGACGTTCTGTTGAAGCAATACTATCGTACCGGATGGATAGCGGATGATGTTGAAGAAGTTGACACGCTCACCGTGTTCGTCGACGACCCAAACCGTCCGCTCGTTGCCGTCGGCAGGGATACAGAGAGTGGGTTGAGGTTCTTCCGTCATTTTATTTCCCTCGTTTAGTTTAATCGTAGAGGAAGCAGCGTTTCTCTTCCTCTGGTCGCAGATCGAGATGGATAAAGGCTTTCGCCACCCCGATTCCATTAAAGCCCAGCATTCCCGCCAGGCGAATGATCTCCCCGCGAAACTTGCTGTCAACGCAGGAGATGTCCACTGCCAGCCCTTTCAGATGCCATGAGCCGGGTTTTCCGCCGCTCTCGCGGTTGTGAGTTTCACATCGTGCTCCTGAGGTAACCTGTAAGGGACGGTCGATCATGCTCCGCAACGCCTCCAGACGAACCAGCAGTTCCGGTGAAACCGTCTTCCCGCAACCACATTGGCAGTCCATCTCGCGGTCGCTGAAATGTGTGTTAATAATCTTGTTTGCCATTATTTTTCCATCCTTTTAAATGAATTATGATTCTTGATCACTTGATTACTTGCTCACTTGATCACTCAGAAAATTGGATTCGTCGCCATGGGTGCGACATAAACTTCTTCATAGTGAGGATCAAGCCCTTCCAGTTTCTCAATCTCCCGACGCAGGAACGCGCAACGTGTCGAATCCACGATATGATCATTACCCTTCGAATACACCACGCGCCCGTTCTGCAATGTGTAAGTATGCGTGGTAAACTCGTTTTCGATGTCAATGTCATCAATTGGAAAGATTGCCTTGCGCTTGGCAAGCCCCCGGTTGATCAGCGCCGTCATATATTCCTTTGTCCGCTTGCGGACCGGCTTGGTGTCATCATCATACCCGATAACCGTCGCTCCGCCAAAGTCGAACCCCCGCACTTTGGTTTCAAAGTCCTGCCCGCGGAACTTGTCCAGGCTCTTCAGATCCTGAACTACGGATAGTCCATTCCCTCCATTATCGATACCGATTCCATGCGGATTGTAGTAACGGTCGACCAACGAGATTGCTTCCGCTAAAGCAGGATAAGCGACATGCTCAGCGTGCAAGCGAAACACCAGCCTCAACACTCCATCCTCGTCTTCACGCCAGACCGTTACTTCGGACGGATCATTCGTGTATCCGGTATCCGCTCCGACCCAGAATTTCCCTTCCTCCGGCGCGAGACACATCAGCAAATCCAACCGATCCCTAACCTCTTCTTCGGAGTCGCAATCGGAAAGCTCCTCGCCGGGGATGCGAACAGCTCGGTAACCATCATAAACCTTCTGACACAGCTTGAACTGCTCGTGGTTGAACGCGCCATAGGACGGTCGTCCATGCTCGCCCAGCACTTCATGCTGAAAGCCCGGAGTATCCCGCCCGCCGTAGAAGTCCGCCAGCTCCTGTTCGCGTTCCTCCGTCCAGATGGGATTGAGGGAGGAAGGCCAACGGAATGACTTCCAACGCTTCTTTTCTTTCGTTAACCGGTAATAAGTCGTATCCCGCAGACCGTTTGGATTTGAGTATAACCTGAATCGCCCTCCGGCATTTAGAC
>JABMRV010000036.1 GCA_013202285.1 bacterium
GGTTAATACCGGCGTTACGATCTCCGAGCCCTTGTAACCGTTGACCATGGGAATGGAGGCGTCGTTTTGGATGCTCCACTCCCGACCCTGTTGGTCGGTAACGATAGTGGCATCATATCCGGTTCGGTGTGTGGCGGTGATTCGTCCGCCTAAGCCTGCAGCGACCGCATCGGCTATGGTGCGGCGTGGCGCTCCGACGAGCTCGATTTCAACGCCGAATTTTTGTTCTTGTACAGTTATCATCGAACCTTATCTTCTCCTATCTTGTTGGTATAACATGATTTAATGTTCGCACACAAGGTGCGCTGGGGGCTTTAGGGAAGTCAAGGCAGATTTGATGATTAACACATTATTATTTAACGTTTTACAAAGTTGTAACTACTGGATACATCGAGACTTAACATGGTTTGGAGCGAAAGAGCTTATCAATTGTCACCAGTGATTGATGTGACCCTTGCCGGGACTCCGGTTGGTTCAATCGTGGCGCGCTTCGGTGTCGCCTCGAGTCTTAAGGAAAGGACAGATACTTGCGTCCTGGAACTCGCCGATTATCGCCGGTTCATCACGGGATCGGTTAAAAGAGGCGATCCACTGGTTATTAAATGGGGATATGCAGGAGAGGAATTGGTTGAGATATTCAGAGGAGTTGTAAGGTCAGTGGGCATGGACGATCCGGTGATCATTCGTGGGATCGATTACAATACTATCTTGAACAACAATCGTGTTCAGATGACATTTGAGGACGAGACAGCCTCGGGTATAATTCGGGCAGTAATGGCGGATACAGGATTGGGATTAGACGTCGAGGATTGCCAATTAGAAATTGATCGCTTGCCATTCTTCGACAGGACGGTGAGAGAATGCATTGATGCAGTCTCTGAATTGGTTCGGAAGGAGACAGGAGAGGAATTCCTCGATTATATCCGGGAAGGGATATTTCATTGGGGTAAAAAGAACACCTCAGGATCGGCGCAACAGGATTTCAGGATGGGCGTCAATATTATCCGGCAGGATGTCAGTTCAGATGAACTTTCATTCCTGGAAACCTTGGTGACGCCTGTCAGACACAGCGATATCATCGAAGTCGAAGGCGAGAGACAATTTGTGGTGAAGATCGAATACCTGTGGGAAGGCGGAGGCAGAACAAAGATATGGCACGAGCATGCTGGATAAGCTAAGGAAGATTATCGAGATGATCCGTCCCGATCTGTCCGCTTATATGCGGTTTCCGGTCGAGGGTAAAGTGGTCGAAGTAAACATCCAGAATTATACCTGCGACGTGCAACCGGAAGACCAGTCCATGTCGCTTCTGCCCAAGTGCAGGATACTCTCGATCTGGGCGACGGACTCGACACGAATTGTGGTCTTACCTAAAGTGGATGACGTGGTCATAGTTGGCTTCGAAAATGGAGATCACACACGACCGTATATCCAGGGTTTCATTCCCGACCAGGGACCTGAAGGCTTGTTGCTGATCGAAGCGGAACAGGCGAGAATTAAGATTGATCAAGAGGGAAAAATCGAAGTGGAAACAGTGAATGACATTGAAATTAAATGTGAGAATTGTAAAGTAATGGCGAGTGGCAACATAGATCTGGGAGAAAACGGCGCGGGAGTCATCACCGGTGGTCCGCAGGGGACACTGCCGGCATGCTTCGTCACCGGCGCTCCGATCCCCTGTTCGGCAACTGTTAAAGCGAAAGCGTAATTGGATATAAATGGATGTAAAAATGGATATGGACAATGCCACTAACAGGTGACACGATCAAAGCTGCCATTCAGAATGCCGATAACATTGATGCTTTTTGTGAGAAGCTCGCCAAGGCAATTGTCGACAACCTCGAAGTGAAGATTCCGACATCACAGGTGATCACTCAGGTGACCGGCGGGGGTGGCGCTCCGGCATTGGGCATTCCGAATCCATCACCTATTGACTGCAAGGTCAAATGATGCGGGAAGATTATATAGGGAACGATATCCTGTTCGATGACAATGGTGATCTTGTCGTCAGTTCAACCGGTGACCTGCTGAGTGTGCTCGGTCGCAACTGCCTGCTGCAGGATATCCGGGATCGGTTAGAGATTTTACCTGGAGACCTGTTCGCTCACTCAGGTTGGGGATGCGGTATTGGCAGGTTACTCGGCGCCCCTGATACGCCTCTGAACCGGGCAATAGCGATCCGTTATTTGCGTTATGCACTCGAAGCGGAACCTCGCATTGAGGATAGCTCGATCTCGATTAAGCCATTGGTGTTTAACACTGAAGAAAAGAGGTTCGAGATTAATTTTATACCGGTAAACGGGATTAATTCAGAATCAATCGTCTGGGGATTCGGCGTGAACGATATGGAGGCTATAATCCGGTCATGATCAAATCCTTCTCTGAAATTCTGGACGATCTGATGTCCGAACTGGTTGTACGCACGCCCTTCACCAATCTGAACCCATCGGCTGCGATCCGCGGTCTGCTGGAGGTGATCGCCAAGGTGGTCTCCGATCTATATGGATTGGTGAAGACGGTTATGCAACAATCGTTTGTGCAGACTGCAACCGGTTCCTGGCTCGATCTGAAGGTTCGTGAGATGGGGATTATCCGAAAAGCGGCGGTCAAGACAAAAGTGTATTTGACATTCTCCTGCAATTCACCGGCAGCGCAAAATATCACTATACCGGCAGATACAATCTGCAGATCTCAGAAGGACTCGGATGGCAATGACTACCGGTTTCTCACTACCGAAGAAGCTGTATTAGAAGAAGGACAGACTATCGTTCATGTGGTTGCAGAAGCGGAGTTGCCAGGCAGAGCCTGGAATGTTGGACAGGACACCATTACAAGGATGGTCACAAGAGTGACGGGAATACATACGGTTACCAATGACGCGGTTTTTTTGATCCGCGAGGGCTCGGAACCCGAATCTGACGAACAGCTCCGCGAGCGCGCTATCAGCAAATGGGAGACACTCGGGCTGGGAGGAACGCGGGGAGCATATCGCAATTGGGCGATGTCGGTGCCGGGAGTCATAGCCGCATCGGTATTGGACGATTTCCCCTTCGGTCCAGGAACAGTCGGGGTGGTGATATTGGGAGAGGAGGGCACACCCTCGGCGGAGCTGATCAATGAAGTCTATCAGTATATCAAGGCGCGCAAGCCCTTGACGGCGGACGTGCGAATCCTGGCTCCGGATATCCTGTCAATTGATCTTGATCTGGAAGTGATCCGCTATGCCAATGCTGCGCAGACAACTGTCGAGATGGGAGTTCGAGAGGCAGTCGAAAATTATTCAGGTCATCTTCAGCTGGGCGAAGGATTAATCATCGCCAGGCTGATCAATGAAATCATGGATGTGCCCGGAGTTTACAACCTGAAGGTGAATTCGCCACAGCAGGATGTCAATGTGTCGGTCGATCAGTTCCTGGTATTTGATCAGGTTGCGATCACCCACCGCATCAAGGATAGATCTTATCAGGACGCGAGCATCGATGGAAGCTTGGGAGATGAAGCGGCTGCAACAGCACAGATACTGGA
>JABMRV010000037.1 GCA_013202285.1 bacterium
CAGTAAACGCTTCATGACCTGGAGTATCAAGGAAAGTAATTTTTCTTCCATCTTCCAACGTCACTTCATACGCACCGATATGCTGAGTAATTCCTCCTGCTTCACTCTCAGCGACCTTTGTGCGACGCAGGAAATCGAGCAGTGTTGTTTTACCATGATCGACATGACCCATGATAGTTACAACTGCCTGACTACGGGTGAGATTCTCCCCGGAGATCTCTTCTGTCTCAATCTCAATCTCGTCATCCTGCACGAATTCAACATCAAATCCAAACTCCGACGAAAGCAATTCAATAGTATCTTTATCGATGCGCTGATTTATCGAGATTATCATCCCCATTCCCAGCCCCTGACGAATCAAATCCTGTACAGGCACCTCCATCAGATTACTCAATTCCAGAGTAGTGATGAATTCGTTGACTTTCATCGCTGCGGATTCGACAGTTTCACCTTCCCGGTCAATGTCTCTTATATGTCGTTTATGCTTTTTACCGGTGCTGCTCATCTCGGCAAAGGTCTGTTTGATCGTGGCGACAACTTCTTTTTCATCAATCTTGCGCCTACGCCTGCCCCTACCCTTCGCTACCGTAACACCAACGGTCTCCGGTTGTCTCGATCTCCTTCTTTTCTTGCGTTTTTTGGCAGGATGACCAACCGAAACAGCACCGGGTCTTTTACCCTGAGTCCTCTGCCTCTCCAGTTTCTCGGTTACCTTCCGTAGTTTGGTCTCTGCCTCTCCCCCGGATGCTTCAGGTCGGGTTTCATCTTTCAAATCAACGCGTTTACGTCTCAGTTTTCTACGCGCGGGTTGCTTCTTTGGTTCTTCTTTATCCTCTTTCGCAACTTCCGGTTCTTTTCTGACTTTCTCTTTTTCCGGTGCTGCTTTAATTATTCTCAAATGCTCGGCGGAAGGCAGTTCTACCTTGCGCTTCGCAACAGCCTCTTTTGCTTCAACTTCTGCGACAATCTCCTCAGTGGAAGATACAGCGGATTCATCTTCACCGATCTCGACAATCTCCGGTTCAACAGCCCGCTTACCACGTTTTGCAGCCGGTTTCCGTTTGGCATCCTTCTCTTCGGCAACAACCGGTTCAACATCCTCCGGCTTCTCAACTCCTTCAACAACAGTCATTCTGAATTGAGGAAGCTCGAGTTTCTTAACTTCTCCGTCTGCTGTTTCTTTGGTGGCGAATATCTTGTCAAGCTCCTCCTCACGGAGTTTCTCCGCATCGCGTTTCTTGTCATCTCCGGCTTCGGTGACTTGTTCGCTCTGAAGCTTCAGGAACTTAGGCTTATCGTACATCTGGAGCAGGTCGATGTACATCTCATCGGTCACAGGCTCCATCTGTTGCCGGTTAACCTCGTAACCCCGCGATTCAAGGAACTCGATGATGGTAGGAGTTACCATCTTCAGTTCCTTAGCTACCTGGAAAACGCGTTTCAGTTTAGCTTTTTCAGCCATTAAACCTTATACATTATATGTTTATTCACTCTCTTCGAAATAGTTATTCAGAACTTCGAGTATCTTGTCAACTATTTCTTCGCTCACATCGGATTTCTCAATGAGAGCCTCTCGCCCGGCATTCAGCACATCCTCAGCAGTACTATAACCGGCTTCCTTCAGAAATGACACCTGATTTTCGGTCAGTTCTTCAACATCATCCAGATTAAGATCTTCTTGGTAATAATCACTCGATTTAATCGGATCGATTTCATAACCCGTTAATTGAGAAGCCAATCTGATATTCTGCCCTTTTTTACCGATCGCTTGTGCGATTTGGTCGTCAGGTATCACTGCCAGAACCTTGTTGCCGCCTTCGAGGAAAATCAGTTCCAGCGGAATAACCGGTGAAAGTGAACGACGTACCATTAATTCACTGTCGTTCGTCCAGTGAATGATGTCTATTTTCTCCCTGTTCAATTCCTTCACAACAGCTTGAATCCTCACACCCTTCATACCCACGCACGCACCGATGGGATCGATACGTTTATCGTTCGATTCAACCGCAATCTTCGTCCTGTCGCCAGCTTCTCTGGCAATTGCCTTGATCTCCACGATACCGTCGAAAATTTCCGGAACCTCAAGCTCGAACAATCTCTTAACAAACCCAATATCCTTTCTCGATACTATGATCTCAGGATCCTTGGTTGTACGGACGACATCGAGTATTATCGCCTTGATTGCATCGCCGCGCCGATAATGTTCATTGTAAACCTGTTCCGAACGCGGTATGATCACTTCAGTCTTATCGATGTTCAGGCGAATCTCGTAGCGTGTAATCTGATGAATATCACCGATGACGACCTCACCGACCCGCCCGATAAACTCCTCGTAGAGATTCTCTTTCTCGATCTCACGTAAACGCTGGATCAGGTGTTGTTTAGCGGAGATGATAATCCTTCTGCCAAACTCCTTCTCATAGTCGATCATCACCATGGTTTCTTCACCCACCTCGGCGTAAGGGTCATACACAATTGCTTCGCTAAGAGTGATCTCTTCGTTAGAATCTTCCAATTCACCATCCGGAACAACGATTTTAATGCACTGAATCTCGATATCACCCTTGTCCATGTTAAAGATAACACTAAAATTATCCGATTGCCCGAACTTTCGCTTAATCATGGAAAGGAAAACTGATTCAATTATCTCCTGGAAGGTTTCCCGGTCGATCCCTTTTTCGCGTATGAGCTGTGAAACCGCGTCAACTATCTCATGTTTCATTATGCTTCCGTTTCACTCTGTTTAACAAGGATGTACATGATGTTCATCCTGTATATCCCCGTTTGTTCTTACTTCCTTTGTGTGGTATCTCAATCACCACTTTGGCTCCGGATAACTGTTTCAAAGTGTATTCCCGTATATCTCCATCAACTTCAAGCCGGATGCTCCCATTATCTTCGATCTCCTTCACTCTGCCCCTGAGAATACCATCAGGTTGGGGCAGACATTCTTGCCTGTGTTCAATGAACCTGCCGATATTCTTGCGAAACTGCCATATTTCTCTAAGAGGAAAATCGATACCGGGAGAAGAAACTATCAACTGGTAGTTCCCCGGAATCCAGTCCTGCATATCCAGCAGATCCTGTACCTGTCTGCTGATACCGGTACAGGCATCGATGGTAATGTTCCCGATTTCCAAATCGAGAAATAACTGGATCAAAGGTTTACCGGCACGCCCGGAAACCTTAATTTCGCATAGATGTACAAGATCCTTCTCGAGAAACGGTCTGACTACACGCTCGATATTATCCGCTGAGATCATCTATCAAACCATGATGTATAAAAGAAAGAGTGGGTAATACCCACTCCAACCTTATAGTATAAGACTTTACAATCCCCCACGCAAGAATAATCATGGCATAAATTCAATTTCTTCCAGTTCGCGCCGAGCCTTGTCAACCGCTCTGGATTTCGGGTATTTCGACATAACCAGACGAAAGGCAACCTTTGCCTTCTGATATTTGCGGTTTTTCTTGTAGCAGCGGCCAGCTTCGAATAAGCTGTAAGGAGCGTTGAAATGACCAGCGTGACGAGAAGCTCCATCACTGAAATATCGTGCTGCGTTCTCGTACTCCCCTAATCCGTAATAGATGGATCCCAATGAGTAGTAAGCGCCGAATGAAAGATATTCCTGATTGCCATACTTATCAATCAGCCTTTTATAAGCGTCGATAGCGTCATCCAGTTCTCCGCGCTGCTCATGAACACGACCTAAAAGCATCATCGCCACAGCAGCGGTTTTCGAACCCGGGTAATCCGTCAATATCGTTTTTGCATGCACGAGCGTTTCATCAAGATCACCCCGGCTGTACGCCTCGCGAGCAAGGAGACCCACAAATGAAGACTTGCTTTCGGTCGATGTCCTGTTAAAGCCAATAACCAGCGACACAACAACAACAACAACTATAGTAATTGCGCCGATCGCGATTCTGAGACCGTTCTTATGCAGGAACGATTGAGTCTTCTGAGTATAGGTGACAAATTTGTCTTCTTTAATCTTCGCTCTTGTCAGCCGTTTTCTCGGTTTCAGCATCTTCTATTTATTCTCCGGGTAGTTTCAATCATATTAGCTTTGAAATATATGTATTCTCTCCAAGTATTGCAATGGTGAGCATAGTAATACCTCAATCCAGTAATAGAATCCACTAATTAGTTTCTGTCAAAAAGTCCTCAAGGCCGCTGACAGACGCCCTCGTCTGCCAGCTAAATCCTTGTTTTTCCGTCAGACGAGGGCGTCTGACGGTAGGCAGATGACTATTTCAATGACTTTGTCGCCAGGAACTAATTAACATCCTTCAGAATCTTCAGCAGCTCTTCATCGAGTAATTCCTCCCCAGCAACAACTTCCATCTTTGCTTCCAGGAAATAGACCGGTAAAAAACGCATAATCACCGGCAGCTTCAAAGCATCCTTTTCGGTAGTAACCATCCACTCCAATCTACTGCGGATAAAATTTCCTGAAATATAATCCAGGTGAAATTTACTGTACTTGCAATGATCAGGTAATGCCATCGGTTTTATTAGATCAGCTCCCAGATCTCTTACGGTGTCAAAGAATGATTCCGGCTTGGCAATCCCTGCAAAAGCTGCAACTTTTTTACCCTTGATTTCCTCAGCTGCCAACAACTCGGTGCGATCCAGTCGTTTCCAGTATTGTGGAACAAATCTGGTAACAACTACAGGTTTGTTTAGTAAATCCTTAAGTCTCAAAGCTCGCTCTGTTAGTTCCTCATCATCACCTCGCGCCTTGGAAAGAACAATTATATCCGCTCTCTTTAATGCCGACACGGGTTCTCTGAGAAAACCGGCAGGAAGAACCCGTTTGTTTCCGAGTGGATTTGAGGCATCGAGCAGCACAATATCAAGATCGCGATGGAGTTGACGATGTTGAAAACCGTCATCTAACAGCACAAGTTTAACTTTCATGTCATTAACAGCAAATCGCGCTCCACGATAACGTTTGCGATCGACTACAACCACCGTACCTTTAGAAGATTGAGCAATCAGCACCGGTTCATCACCGGCTCTGTTAAACTCTTCGAGGACTCGTCTGCGGTCGGCGACGAGTAAAGTATTTTTCGCTTTTCCCTTATAACCCCTGCTCACCACTCCGATATTCAGCTTCTTCGGAGCGGCAAGATTCCTCAACCTTTCAACAAGATGTATGACGAATGGCGTCTTCCCGGTCCCACCCACTGACAGGTTGCCGACGCTGATAACCGGCGCCTCGACTTGACGGGTAGTGAGCACCTTGATATCGTAGAGCCGGATACGGGTTTTGACAGCAGCCTGCCAGAGGATGCTCAGAGGCCAGAGACAACCGAGTGGTTTCATTCCTGAACCTCGGTTGAACAGATATCATAACCCATTAAGTTGTCCACATCTTTCTCATTATCGATCAGCGCTTTCCGGATCGACCGGCGAAACCGCTCGATTTCTTCCTCAGATCCGATTCGCCGCGGGATATATATCGGTTCCCCCAGTCGGATGATCCCCCGACTGAAAGGCTTGAGAATCATGAATCTGTCCCAGCTCTTAGCCTGCCAGGAAGGTGATGCGGAATAGCTCACCGGAATTATTGGTGCGCCAGATAGCCGTGCAAGCTGGAGAACACCATCATGCAGGTGATGTCTTGGACCGGTCGGACCATCGCAGAAGATCGCAATTGTCATTCCCGCTCTCAGATCCTTGCTCATGGCGAAGAATCCCTCTCTTCCGCCTTTGCGCGGAGAACCCCGCCTGATGATATAACCCAGTTTCGAATTTATGTGTGCTATGAATTCACCGTCACGATGGAAACTGACGAGTGCGCTGATTCCCCTGCCCCTGAAATGATATATCGGCAGCAGCATTCGACCGTGCCAGAAGGCAAGGATTACACCCTTACCTTCGTTGGACGCTGTAAAAAGGCGCTCTTCACCTTCAACCTTGTAACGGCAAAGAACGCCTAACAATCGGATCAATAATGGTCCGAAAAATCCAGCCAGACCGAAAAGAAATCGATCCTTTTTCGTAAATTCGTTCTCTTGCAAAGCTCAGTAATAGTTCAACGGTTTCATTGAATTATAGAGTCACGGGGAGGGCGTACATTCTTGTCCGCTACCTTATTTGTCATGAAACCCGGTTTGACAAGCAAACCGGGGCACCCGTAAAGCTCAATTATTTTTATTCAGCAGCACTCGAATTCATCTGTCCAGGGATGAAGGGTTTAATCGGCAGCAGAATTGTGAACGTGGTGCCCTCAGCGGGTTTCGATTCAACAATGATTTCACCCTTGTGCAAATCAATCGCTTTCTTCACCAGTGCTAATCCCAAGCCTGTACCACTCGTCCTGGTTGTGAAAAACGGATTAAACAGTTTTGCGATGTTGTCTGCTTCAATGCCGCAACCGTCATCAGATATTTCTATTTTGACTCGATTGGCGAGCAGCATCCATTCCATTCTGAATGAAACCTCCCCCTGCCTGTCAACTGCCTGGATTGCATTGCGTCCAAGGTTGGTAAAGATCAGTTTCATCAATTCCGCATCCGCTAAAACACTAACGTTCTCATCCGGCAAATTAGCAGAGATATTCACAACGACACTTTTGCGGTGTAGTTCAGCTTCCAGCAACTGGACAATGTCCCGTATCATCTCTTTCAAATCTACCTGCTGATATCTTATCTCCGTTCTGCGGGTCAGGAACAGCAGATTCCCTGCCACTTTTTCGAGGTCATGAACTCCCTGCAGTACTTTTTCAACTAACCTCAACTTGGGTGGGTCATCCGCCAGGTCTTCCTTCAGAATCGCTGCGAAACCTCCTATTCCAGCCAACGGATTGCGGACTTCGTGAGCTACCGCCGTCGCCATTTCCCCCAGAGCGGTCAGAGTCTTCTGCTGTTCGAAACGCTCTTCAAGCCGACGCACGGTTGAAATATCATCGAATATCTCAACTACACCGACTCTCTCGCCGAGAGAATCAACCACCCAAGTAGTGTTAACTTCCACCTGTATATTATTCTTGGAAAAAGACTTCTCTACCCCACGCAGTTCAGGACCATTAAGCAGAGTATATATTGCGCTTGAAGCTTCATCGTCCTCACCCATAATCTCACTATACGGCTTACCGATAGCAGGTTCGGGATCTATCCCTGTCATTTCGGCAGCGTTTCGATTAAAAATAGTGATCAAACCGTCCATATCGACCGCGATCACACCGGAGGAGATGCTCTCTAACAGACTGTTCAGATAGCGTGTAACCCGGTCCAGTTCGCGCAGGCGGCTGTAAAGCTGCCTGTCTTTCTCCTCCAGCTGTTCGGTCAACTGGTCGAGCCTTACTTCAAGACGGCGGTAGGCTACGTTCAGGCTGGATGCTGCTTCATTAAAATACTTGAACGCATTCACCAGTGCGCCGATATCACTGTCCGAATCAACTGGAAGTTTTTCTATATCGTTCATTCTCGCAACGTTTTACTGATCGTTGTCAGAGACAGGTACGGAGTCCTGTCCTCCTAAACGACTGTACCTACTAAACCGCTTTTCAACGTCTCAATATAATCTGCAACGATACCGATTGCAAATCTTCAGCAACTGTCAAATAAAATCATCGATCCTGCCGTCAGACGGAGGTATCGGATATCCCCTGCGGAACCTCAATACCTCCCCCACGAGATAAAGCGAACCGGTAACAAGGATCATTTCTCCTTTTCGCGTCTCCCTTACGGATTGTTCAATCGCCGCGGGGACATCGTTACAGACAGCAAAACTTAACTTCTCAAGCTCTGCTTGGTGAGCAAGATCATTCACCGGCATACCCTTGGGAAATGAGAGAGGAACAAGGTAAAACTTCACCGCCTTTGAGGACAGTATTTTCAGCATCTCACCAACCGGTTTGCTGCTCATCGC
Organism: bacterium; assembly: GCA_013202285.1. Taxonomy (GTDB): domain Bacteria; phylum Electryoneota; class AABM5-125-24; order Hatepunaeales; family Hatepunaeaceae; genus JABMRV01. The sequence continues at coordinate 7,886 of JABMRV010000037.1, forward strand.
TGAAAAAATTACTCTCAGTTTATTGCCCGGAATAAGATCATCCAGCGATTTAAGGAGAACACGCATTGCCAGAGCGTTATGTGAACCGTCCAGAATCATCCGAAACGGTTTTCGCACGAATTGCAGTCTTCCCGTCCACCTGGCTCTCGACAGCCCTACACGCACAGCCTCCGGAGTAATCTGGAAACCATTTTCCTTAAGCGATTCTACACATGTAAGAGCCGTGGAAAGATTGTCAAGCTGATATCCACCCGGCAGGCTCAGCTTGATCTCTTCTGATCCCAGCCATTCTCTTGAGCATTTCAGACGCTGACCGGTGAAATCACGTGATACAACCTCAAACTCGGTGCTGCCTTTCGCAAAGACCAGTGCCGAGGAAACTCCTTCCGCCCGTTTTAAAAGCTCTTGCGCCGCATCGGGATCCTGAACCGCCGATACCGATGGGGTACCCTGTTTGATTATATGCGCTTTATCGGCAGCGATCTCGGTGATTCTATCTCCCAGAATGGCGGTATGATCGAGACCTACAGGTGTAATCACCGAGAGAATCGGATCGACCACAACAGTCGCATCTAATTTCCCACCCAGACCGGCTTCTATTATTGAAACATCGACCCTCCTGTCGGCGAAGAAGAGCAATGCCGCAGCGGTCAGATGTTCGAATACCGTACGATAGGCAAGGTTGTGATCGACAGTTGTCATCCCGAACGTAGTGAAGGATCTCTCTTTGGAAGCCCTGATCCGGCTAATAAGCGAGGAGAACTCTCGTTTAGAAACGATACGGTTTTTAACTCGTATCCGTTCGCGTACTGAAATAAGGTGTGGAGAGGTGTAGAGACCTACTTTGTAGCCAGCGGATTGGAGAATGGAGGAAAGTATCGCAGCAACTGAGCCCTTACCTTTTGTTCCTGCGATATGAATAACAGGATAATCAGCCTGCGGATCACCCAATTCCCGCAACTGGCTGCGGAAACGGGAAATATCCCTTACAGTGGTGTTAAACCTCGGTTCTGGCAGACGCTCGAAGTTGATAAAGCTGTTGAGATAAGCGATTGCTTCCTTGTAATTCAGTTATTCCATCCCCCGATACCGGGCGGGTAGGGAGATTTGTCACGTCTGCCGTATGCCCAGATGAAACCGAATGCAAAACCGCCGATATGCGCCCAGTGTGCTATAAAATCACCCGGATCGAGAAAGGCGTAAAGGAATTCAGCGAGGAACCAGAGTCCAAGGAACCAGATCGCTCTGATGCGAAAGAAAATGGGATAAAAAACCAGAAGGAAAAAACAGCGGATTCTTGCTTTTGGAAATCGGACAATATAACTGCCCATAATTCCTGCAACTGCACCCGATGCACCGACTACCGGCAGGTCGGATTGGAAGAAGGTGAACAATCCATGAGTGAAGTTGCCGATTAAACCTGAAATAACAAACATAACCAGGAATGGCAATCGTCCGAAACGATCCTCGATGTTGTCGCCGAACAACCACAAAAACCAGATGTTACTAACGAGATGAAACAGATTAGCGTGCAAAACTATTGAAGTCAACAAGACATGCGGACGATTCAAAACAGCATTGGGTATGAAACCGAATCTTCTTGCATACTCATCGATACCGCCGGTAGTAGCGGTAACAACGAAGAGAATAATGTTGACGCCAATGAGAGTTAACGTCAGAATTGGAAAAGAAGAAGGCGGGTTTTCATCACGATATGGAATTATCATTTCAGTCTTCCTCCACTGAAACCATCACGCTGTCACCCGCTGAGGGGTGACGGTGGATTGAACCTTTTGGAAACTACTATTTCTGCAATTTGAACAGCGTTGGTAGCTGCACCCTTACGCAGATTATCCGCAGAAATCCATAATGCAAGCCCCTGTCGTCCACGGTCACGTCGTATTCTCCCAACCAGTACATCATCCTGTCCGGCAGCATCAAGCGGCATCGGGTACTTTCCGGCTTCAGGATCGTCAACCAATTCGACGCCGGGTGATTCCATCAGAATTTTCCTTACCTCTGAAACCGTCACACTTCTCCTGAACTGGGCATGTACGGCAATTGAATGACCGACAACCACCGGCACTCTCACCGCTGTAACTCTGACGGGTAATCGGGGCAGGTTCAGTATTCTCCTCGTTTCACGGATCATCTTCAGCTCTTCGCCACTCGAACCTTTATACCCTTCCCCTATCCAGGGAATAACATTATTTGCAATGCGATGCTTGAAAGCCGAAGGCTGTTCATCGTTGCTCTCCAGTTCATTGGTGAGAGCCACAATACCGCCTCTTCCCGCCCCGGAGACGCTTTGAAAGGTTACAACCGTGAGATTCTTTAATCCATACTCACGGTGTAACGGCGCTATTACGGTGACCAGGGGAATAGTTGTACAGTTCGGATTGGCGATTATCATGGTGTTGACGTCGATGTAATCGGGATTTACTTCAGGCACGATTAGAGGAGCATAGGATTTATCGCGGAAATATGCACTTTTATCAATCACAACCACACCGCGACGAGCAAACCTCCAGCCCCACGTACGTGCAACGGAACTACCGGCTGCCAAAAATACAAGATCGTGATGTGGTGGTTTTCGTGTGTTCAGCTTTTCAACGCCCATCTGTCCATAGGGCGTTTCGATCCATTTGCCTTCGGATTCAGGAGAAGCATAGATATGCAGCTCTCCAACAGGAAACTTCCTCCTGTGAAGAACACTTAACAGGGTCCTGCCAATGATCCCGGTCGCACCAACAATACCGATGTTATACCCGGGACCGATCTCAAAGACCTCCCTCATGAAACCAAATCTCGATTGCTCTTTCATGTCCTCCTCCGACACCTCCTCAATCGGTTTTACATCTTGAACAGAACAGATTCACGCTGAAACATCTTCAACACCAGGAAAAGTCCTCCAGCCGCAAGAATCAGGTTCACAGCCATAGTCGATATAACGGAAACCGGATCAAACGAACCGACCAGAGCGTCTTTCATCATGATTGAAACGTTGAGCACCGGAATAAGTGCCGCTTGGCGACTAAGTTCCGTATCGGGCATAATTGAAGCCATTGCAGGTACGATCACGATTATCATTAACGGAGAGATGTAGCTCTGAGCTTCCTTATAACTCTTGGCGAAGAGTGAGAGTGTCATCAGTAATGATGAGAATATCGCACACAGCGGTATCATCGCCATAATCATCAATGCCACTCCAAGTGGTTCGATGCTGAAGTTAAGTTTATCGGAAATCTCAGGCATCATCCCGACCAGTCCCGCTCCGGTGGCTGCCATGCTACCCACAGCCAGCGAAGCGGTAACGATTGATGCTGTAAACACCGTCAGGAATTTGCCGATGACAATGTCCAGTCTTGAAACTCCGGAAACCAGTAGAGTCTCCAGGGTGCCCCGCTCCTTCTCCCCTGCGGTCAGGTCGATGGCAGGATACATTGCGCCGGTCAGAGCCATCAGAATCACAATATACGGCAGAATACTCCCCGCGAGAAACCGTCCCATATCCTCTGCTGAGGCGATATTCCGCATAGCTACCATGAAAGGTTTAATTAGACCCGGCGGCAATCCGCGTTCATTCATCTGATTGGCAACAAGTTCTGTCCTGTACTGCACGATAACATTCGACACTTTATTCACCGCAAATTGGCTTTTCTGGCGGGTTTCGTCGGAGTATAGACCTATATCGGACGGTTGAATCCCGCTGTCACCCGATAGATATTGATCCAGGGCTGAATAGAAGCCGTGCTGTATAACAACTACGGCATCTACATCTTTCTCCCTCAGCATCTCTATCGCAAGAGTGGAATCAATCGGATCGGACAAGACACTTATACCATCGATGGCGCTGACTCGCTCAAGCAGAATATCCGATTCAATATCAGATATCCAAACGATCATCGATCTTTCCGCCATTATCTTCTCCATCCGGCTGTGCATGAACTTAGCCATGCCGACTGACATGATGGGTATCAGCAAAATCGGAAAGAGGATCATCGAGAGTACCGTTCGACGGTCTCGCAGGATATCCTTGAGTTCTTTGAAATAGACCAGAATTGTGCTTTTAAGGCTCACCTGAGGATCCACGCAAATAATATGGTATTAAAGAGTGTATTATAACCAAGTTGGAGGGATATGTCAATCTGTGGATGGAAGATAAGTATTCAAAGATAAAAAAGGGTGAGAGCGTTTTCGTGCCGCAGGGTGTCCTCAACCCTGCGGTTGCATAATTATGTTTAATCTGCGGGGTGAGGACACCCCGCAGCACGCATGTTGATCTTATAACTGGATTAGAGTTTTTAACTCAAGCCTTTCAATGCTTCGCTAAGCGCTTTTATCACCAGTTCAACCGAATGACGTTTCTTGTCAGGAATCCCACCCAGATATTCCGCGAGATCATCGGGAGTTAAGATCGAAGCTTCGACAAGATTGAGACCTTCTATCTTCTCAACCAGCGCTGAGCAGGCAGCGATAGTACCTGAACATGCTCTGGCGCGGAATTTTGCCTCGATTATTCTGTTATTATCGATTCTTAGGGTCAGCCGTATATTGTCAAAACAGCCACCGCCTTCATGTTTAACTTCGGATGAAGCATCCGGCGGTACAACCTCTCCGACTCCGCGAGGCTTCGTGAAATGGTCGATATATTGTAGTGAGTAGCTCAAGATATTCTTTGGAATCTTACACCAAGTGTTCTTCAGGTCCGTGCATCCCGCTGTGGTGGCAGCGTTTGAACTGAACCAGTACCTTTCGCGCACCTGGGATGGCATGAATATGTTCCTGCATCTCCTCTTCTATTGCCTCAGCATACAATTCATCCATATCACAGAGCAACAGTTCGACAAACACCCTCCCCTCATCCTGCTCGATTTCAATCTTATTTACAAGTTTTGCTTCAATGAGGCTCAGACCGGTACGCGGGTTGAGAACATCTGCAAGCGCTTTCCAAACCTCTTTCTTATCAAGTTTAATGATCTCATCGACTGCATAACCATGATCTACTTCCCACTTGTGTATCGCGGATTTCAGAGCTTCGATTGCCAGCACTGAACAGTGCATCTTCACCGCCGGAAGACCATCGAGCGACTTCGTGAGATCGCGATGTTTCATCGCCTTGATCTCATCAGTGGTCTTGCCCTTGGCGATCAGGGTTGCCATCGAAGCCGTAGCGATATTCGAGGCACAACCGAAGGAGCGGAATTTGATATCCTCCACCACCCTGGTATCAGGATCGATCTTGAGTGTATAAGTAATCATATCACCGCAGGCAGGGCTGCCTTCAGTTGCAATGGCATCCGCATCGGGAATCTCACCCACATTCTGCGGTTTTATAAAGTGTTCGATTACCTTTTCGCTGTATTTTATTGCCATATTGTAACCTTTTCTGGGTTTCTTCTATTATTGCTTTCGTGTAACCTGACTTGCCTGTAAGTCGGGATTCAGTATGGTCGCCGACTGAAGTCGGCGCTCCCAATTTAGAACTACCCTGATTTACGATGCTGGATTTATCTCTGTCTGTAAAAACTCTTTCCACCCTGACGTTCTGAATGTTTCTCCGGCACGAATGCCGTCATTGCACGCAACAGTTCAACAACCTCGCCGGTCTTTTCAATAACCTCCTCAACCTCTTCGGCAGTGTTGAAGCGCGACAGTGAATATCTGATCGCTCCATGCGCTTCCTCGTGCAACAACCCAATCGATGTCAATACAGTGGATGGAGTCAGTGATTTCGACGAACACGCTGAACCGGATGAAACACATATACCCCTGTTGGAGAGGTGCATCAGAATTGCTTCACCCTCAATATACAGAAGTGTTACGTTGAGATTACCCGGCATTCGCTCATCCGGAGGCGGTCCGTTAAGAAGAGTATCCGGTATCTCGGACAGACCCTCCGTTAGACGGTTAACCAACAGTTTCAGGTGGGTTGTAACCTCATTCAGATCCTGCACCGCTATTTCAACTGCCCTGCCGAATCCAACGATAGCCGGGACGTTCTCCGTGCCCGGTCTGAGGTCGAATTCCTGGGGAGCGCCTTCCATCAACCGTTTGGGTCTGGTTTTTCGGTTGAAGTAAAGTGCGCCGATACCCTTCGGACCGTGGAGTTTATGCCCGTTAAAACTGGCGAGATCGACCCCAAAATCCTCTACATTGAACGGAATCTTACCCAGTGCCTGTGCTGCATCGGTGTGAAACCATGCATCCTTCTCATGTGCAATCTCAGCGAGGCTCTTTACATCCTGTATGACCCCGATCTCGTGGTTTGCGTGAACAATACTGACAAGGAAGGTGTCCTCGTCGAGCGCCTTGCGCAGTGCATCGGATGAGACATATCCCTGATTATCCACGAGAAGTTTCGTCACCCTGTAACCTTCATCCTCAAGACGCTTAGCTACATTAAGCACCGAAGCGTGTTCAACTACTGAGATAATCAGGTGCTTTCTTGACGGTCGAGCACGAGCGGAACCGAGAATGGCAAAGTTGTTTGATTCGGTCGCGCCACTGGTAAAGATCAGTTCCTTCGGTTTACAACCGATAGCTTCGGCAATTCTGGACCTTGCTTCATCAACCGCTGACTCAGCCTCCAGTCCGAGGTTATGCAGCGAGGAGGGATTGGCGAATTTATCCTTCAGATACGGCAGCATCGCCTCCAGTACATCCGGATGCAACGGCGTCGTATCGTTATTATCGAAATATATCATCTTATTAGTTATTCATCCTTCATCCTTCTTCTTTCATCCCTTATCCCTCATCCCTTGTTCTTCTGGCTCCATCGGCAGCCGCAATAGTCCTGACGGTACAATCCATGTTGGTGAGTCAGTTCCAGGCTGCGTCGGACACCATCCTTCTTTCGCAGCGTCATATCAATATATTCGAGTCCATATTTTACAGCTATCTCTTTGCCCTTATCATGAATAAAATCTATATCCTTATGCGGGCTTGCTGTGAGTGTGGTTGCAAAAGCTGGGATACCAAGCCTTAAAGCCTCCAGAGCCACGTTCTCAAGATTGTGAGCAATACAACGTCTGCATCGTTCACCCCGCTCGGGTTCATCTTCATAACCAGCAACTGCCTCCAGCCATGCTTCACGGTCGGGTTCCAGTTCACGGTAATCGAATCCCATCATAACCGCCAGACGCCTGGCTTCCGTCTCCCGCCTGAAATATTCGTCAATCGGCTCTATGTTCGGATTGTTGAACAGTCCCAGAACTTTCCCCAGTTCACTCAATCTCTCAATGCCGATTGTCGCATCAGGCGCACAGCAGATATGCAAAACCAGCCGGTATGACATTCACCCTTCCTGTGAAACTATCGAAGAGATAAAAGATAGAAGCGCCCGATTGACCTCCTTATCTAATTGTTCACCATTCTGGTGAGCAAACTCAGCTATCATTGCATCATCGATCTCTATTCCATGCTCACCGGCAATCTTCTCGGTAATAATCAGTAATTCCAGAACCTTCACAATCCCGCCTGCAATTATATTGGGATTATATTTCTTTATCAATTCAACTAATTGCTGACGGCTGCCACGCATATACAAAGCGCGATTACTCTCCAGACGGCTCTTCAGATCAGCCAATCTTCGACCTCCTCCGGCTTGAAAGCTCTAACCCTGACTATGCGCTTATCTCCATTATACCTGTCAATCTGCACAGCAACCTCATCTCCTCTTTTTCCTGCACTGCAATACCTGGCGCAGATTCTTGCGGCAATCAGTTCATGTTCAGGGTCAGTTGATTTATCAATCAGCACAACCGGTCCGGGAACATCGACCGGCTCTAGGCGCGTTCTGCCGGTGACAAACATCTCAAGAAGTTCATTATCCGCCTCATACCTGCCAACGATCAGTTTCAGTTCAGGTGAGACCCGCAGTTGTCTCCCTACCCTCAGCAGGTTGTAGTCCTCCCAGTAAAGCGATTTCTTCTCCCGGTACTGAAACATGTCCTTGACTTTGTTTCCATAGTGAGGATCGGTCAGGATACATCCACCTGCTGGTGTGGGGAATTCCGTAATCCCGTATTTCTCAGCTAACGCAATCTGTGGTTTACGTGACCGACCATGGAAGTTGAGCAGTTTTTCACGGTCAATCCATCCCTCACTCTCCGGCAATGTCGGTTTCATAAGCTTTGCTGACAGTGGTCTCAACAGACGATCATCCAGTCCGCTTCTCCGCGCGATCAGTTTGAGTTCCTGCATCTGCTGGGACTTGGGACGCTGACCGAGAACCTCTCCTGTAAACACAAATTGACGACCTTCAGCCTCCATCATCCGGCGTCCGGTATCAAACATGTATATGTGACAGTCGATGCAAGGATTGACATTGCGACCAAATCCATGTTTCGGTTCGTGCATTATTCTCAAATAACCGTCCGACAGGTCAACAACTTCAACTTCACAGCCGAGTTCCCGTGCGTATCGTAATACGTCCGGTAACTGATCCGTGTTGGTTGAAACGGTTTCCCTGCTTTCAGCCGTCTGTATATTTTTGGAAAAGAACGGCGTCCAGAACTTTATCACCTTAACGGCAATCCCCTGATCGAGTATCACCCTGAGCGCCAGCATGCTGTCGAGACCGCCAGAGAGAAGACCGATGGCTTTTATTACTTTCGACATGGGATGATACCGGTTGTAATGCTGCTTGTGACTACCGGGTGTCGACCCGCCGCGGTCGACACCATAATACACTGATTATTGAGATATAACTGCCAACCGCGGCGGGTTGGCAGCCCCATATTTCAAATCTGCAGACAGGAATGTCTGCCCCACCCATTCGTAGGCAGGGACACCTGCGCCACCCAGGAATGTCGGCGCTCCCCATTCAGTTCGACAAAGAATCCAGTATTTCCTCAAAAACATCATGCGCATGAGAATCAAAAAGCACGAATCTCACTACCTTCGGGTAATCGTTCTCTCTGAGGAACTCAACCGTTGTACTAAGCATGATTTCAGCCGCTTCACTCATCGAAAATCCACCCACACCAGTGCCAAGCGCTGGGAAACTGATCACCGGCATCTGTTCCTTGTGAGCGATCTTCAGGCTGTTGAGAGTAGCGTTTCGGATTGACTCTGCGGTCGGTTTACCGCCAAGATGCATTGCAGCAGCGTGAATCACATACTTCGCCTGCAGATATCCTCCGGTGGTCAATGCAGCTCTACCAAGTTCAATCGGACCGTGTCGGCTGCATTTATCCTGAATTGCAGGACCACCTTTCACTCTGATCGCACCTGCAACACCGGAGCCGAGTATCAGTTCAGTATTGGCGGCGTTGACGATAGCATCGACTGACTCGGCGGTGATGTCACCCTGAACTATTTCAATTCTGTCTTTGAAATCCATTACACTTTCCAGCGATAACGTGATGCAGGATGTCCTCATCCTGCACTGATCGCTGTTTTAACCGCAGGGTGCGGACACCCTGCGGCACGCAACTATCTTACATCTGTCTCTGAGATTCATCGCTTAAAAGGGTCTGTTTCTATCCACCTTCCTCTTCTATCGCTTTTCTCAACTCATCGTAGGTCGATGCCAAGCCATCGGAAATAACCTTGACACAACCGAGTACCGGCATGAAATTCGAATCACCGTCCCAACGGGGAACGACGTGCCAATGCAGGTGAGCGGGCAGTCCGGCTCCAGCCGCTCTTCCCAGGTTAAGACCAATATTGTAACCGTGCGGATTGAAAGCCTTGTCAAGCCAGCGGACAGCCTTGCGTGTAACCTCACTGATTGCATTCAACTCGTCGGTTGAGAGATCGTCAAGTTCACCAATATGTCGATAGGGAGCGATAAGAAGATGTCCGTTGTTATACGGATAGAGGTTCATGATGATGAGAACCAGTTCATCGCGGTGCAGCAACAGACGATCGCGGTCATTGCCGGCTTCAATCGCTTCACACAAAAAGCACCCGTCGGGCTCCTTTACAGCGGTTTTAATGTATTCAAGCCGCCATGGCGCCCAGAGTCGATCTAATTTATCGCTCAATTTCCTTCCGCACGTCTCTCTTCGTATTCCTGTACCAGTTTCGCCTGGATGTCGGGAGGAACAGCTTCATAATGTGAGAAGCTGCCCTTGTATAAGCCCCTGCCACCGGTTAATGAACGTAGAGCACTCAAGTACTTATACAGTTCCGCCAGGGGAACCTTGGCTCGAATTACTTGAAATTTCCCCGCGGCATCCATACCCATAATCTTACCGCGCCGACTGGAAATATCACCCATGACGTCACCCATGAACTCTTCCGGTACGCGTACCTCGACATCTTCTATCGGTTCCAGCATAACCGGTCTCGCATTCTTGAACACCTTCTTAAAACCCATTGAAGCGGCAACTTTGAAAGCATTCTCGGAAGAGTCGACTGTGTGATAGCTGCCATCAAAACATGTAATTTTAATATCTACAACCTTATATCCTGCAATGGCACCCTCTACCATGGCGCTAATAATCCCCTTCTCAACAGCGGGAATAAATTTACTTGGTATAACACCGCCGACGATGGCGTTGACAAATTCAAACTCATTCCCACGCGGCATCGGTTCCAGCCTGAGCCAGCAATCGCCGTATTGACCGCGACCGCCACTCTGTTTTTTATACTTCCCCTGCCCCTCTGCAGCGCCCTTGATAGTCTCACGATAGGGTATCCTCGGCTCAACCTGATTTACTTCAACATTGAAGCGTTCTTTCATCCTGTCAGTCAGAACACTCAGATGCAGCTCGCCCTGACCGGCAACTATGAGCTGCTGTAATTCGGTGTTATACTTGAATTGATATGAGGGATCCTCCTCAACCAGAACGTGGAGTGCGTTACCTATCTTCTCCTCGTCGCCCTGTTCGCGAGGTTCCATGGCAACCCGGATCACCGGATCGGGGAATTCGACACCGGGAAGCGTTAATCCACTCTTGGAACCGAAAAGCGTATCGCCGGTGTGCGTATCTTTAAGCTTGACAAGTGCGCCCATATCACCTGCAGGCACTGAATTAACCGAGGTTCGCTCCTTTCCGCTGATGGTAAAAATCTGCCCGATCTTCTCACTCTTGGATCGAGTTGTATTATACACATCACTACCGCTTTTCAGCGTACCCTGGTAAACCTTGAAGAAAGCCAGATCACCGACATGCTTATCGGATATGGTCTTGAACACAAGTGAGACGGTTTCTGCTTTCGGATCACAACTGAGTTCCGATTCCTTACCACCGGCGCCTGAGACGGTTTCAGCCTGTACATCGTGAGGAGAAGGGATTATATCAACCAGAAAATCGAGCAACAGGGAAGTTCCCACCTGTTTCTGAGCCGAACCGCAAAGCACCGGGAAAATGCTGCGCTCTCTGACACCCTTGCGCAAGCCCTCAAGCATCTCATCGCCGGTCAGACCATCGTTCTCAAAGAACTTCTCCATTAGAGAGTCATCCGTCTCTGCCACACTTTCAACGAGGTTCAAATGTAGTTCCTCAGCCTTCCCCATGAGTTCGGCTGGAATATCTGCGCGTGATTTTACTCCACCGTCAGGATTCCAGGTTATCAGCGTCATCGTAATCAGATCGATTATCTGGTTAAACTTCTCACCGGGATTCACCGGGTATTGTACCGGAACAGCAGATCCATACGCTTGAGATAGCGCCTCTACTGTTTGATCAAAATCAGTATGTTCGCGGTCACATTGATTGATGTAGAAAAAGCGAGGTAGTTTCAGATCCTCAGCGAATCCCCAGAACAGTTCAGTTCCGACTTCTATTCCTGAAACGGCATGAACCAGAACACCAACGGCATCAGCCACACGCACTGCACTCTTAACTTCACCGGTAAAATCGGTAAAGCCCGGCGTATCTAACAAATTGATCTTCACGTCTTTGTGTTCACCGACCACCAATGTCGTTGAGATCGAAATCTGTCGGGATATCTCCTCAGCATGATAATCGCTGACCGTATTGCCTTCTTCAACCGAACCCATACGTGTAATATTCCCCATCCGATGGAGAAGAGACTCGGTAAGAGTTGTTTTGCCTGTACCCTGGTGGGCGATCAGCGCCAGATTCCTGATCTTATCCGGGTTCGCTTCTTTCACAGTTATTCCTCCATTAATGAAATAAGACAGAAGTTAACTAAGTTACATAATCATTACCAGCAAGTCAATATCGGTTTGTCATTTTATAGCCGACCGGAGACTCCATCCAAAGCGTAACTGGCTGCCCACACGAAGTGTCTGTCCCCCGCAGCGGTTGGCAGCACGAATATTGGATTTATGGGTATTAATATATGTCGCCAACCACGGCGGATTGGCGACCTGAAAATGAAAGTGTGAACTTTTGAACTCGTTAATATAATCCTTAAGACATCGTCATAGTCGGAGCAATCCAAAGGTATCGGCAGTAGAAGCGGAAATTGCTTTGATAATCCCCTATTTTGAATTATAATAATAAATCTGATATGGAGTTAACACAAACAGCAACCGGATAATACAATGACCACCAAACCAAAGTTTGAAGAATTAGAAAAATTGCGCGAAATGGCTCTGCTCGGTGGAGGAGAAAAAAGAATTGAAGCTCAGCATGCCAAGGGAAAGCTGACCGCGAGAGAACGCCTCGACCTGCTGCTCGATAAAGGAAGTTTCTGCGAAATCGACATGTTTGTCAAGCATCGAAGCGTAGATTTCGGACTGGACAAGATCCACCCGCTCGGTGATGGAGTAATAACAGGTTACGGCAGAATCGACGGCAGGCTCGTTTTCGTCTTCTCACAGGATTTCACCGTGATGGGGGGATCTCTCGCTGAGGCACATGGAGCAAAAATCTGCAAGATGATGGACATGGCTCTTAAGGTCGGCGCTCCGGTCATCGGCATCAACGATTCGGGAGGCGCACGGGTTCAGGAGGGAGTCGTCTCACTGGGCGCTTATGCAGACATCTTCCTGCGCAACACGCTTACATCGGGAGTTATCCCGCAGATCTCTGCCGTGATGGGACCGTGCGCCGGTGGAGCAGTCTATTCACCCGCCATAACCGATTTCATCTTCATGGTTCGCAGCACCAGTTACATGTTCGTGACAGGACCGAAAGTCGTCAAAACCGTCACCCACGAAGAGATAACATCAGAAGATTTGGGGGGAGCGGATACGCATGCCACCAAGAGCGGTGTGGCACATTTCGCCATGGACGGTGAGGCGGAGACAATTGAGGGCATCCGCAAGCTGATCTCATTCATCCCGTCCAACAATATGGAAGATCCTCCGGTTGTCGAATGCAGTGATCCGCTTGACCGTATCGACGAAAAACTCGACGACCTCATCCCCGACAATCCCAACAAGCCGTATGACATCAAGGATGTGATCATAAGTGTGATCGATGACGGCGATTTCTTCGAAGTCCATGCCGATTTCGCTCAGAACATCGTGGTCGGTTTCGCCCGTATGGCTGGAAAGAGTGTCGGTATCATCGCCAACCAGCCTGCCATACTGGCTGGTGTGCTCGATATCGACTCATCCCGCAAAGGCGGTAGATTCATCAGGTTCTGCGACGCATTCAATATTCCGCTGATAACCTTCGAGGATGTACCGGGTTTCCTGCCGGGAACCGACCAGGAATGGCGCGGGATTATCGTCAACGGCGCCAAGCTGCTCTATGCCTACTGCGAAGCGACCGTGCCCAAGATAACCGTCATCACCCGCAAAGCTTATGGCGGAGCGTACGATGTTATGAACTCCAAGCATGTCAGGGGCGACATCAACTTCGCCTGGCCCAGCGCTGAGATCGCCGTTATGGGTCCGAAAGGCGCGGTGGAGATTATTTTTTCCAGGCAGATCGCTGAGGCTGATGACAAGGAGAAGAAACGGGAGGAGTTGATAGAGGAGTATGCGAAAAAGTTCGCCAATCCTTACATCGCGGCGGAACGTGGGTATGTTGACGAGATTATCGAGCCGCGCTACACACGTCCGAAGCTGATCGCAGCGCTGTCAATGCTTGAAAACAAGGTTGACTCCAACCCGAAGAAGAAACACGGGAATATACCGTTGTAGTATTAAACGGGGAGGGTGGACATTTCTGTCCTCCACATCATTCCCCCCTACACAGTAGGGGGGAAAAGAAGGGGGGGTTTCCTTATTAAGAGCTTTACACAACGTTCCCGACATGTTTCAAGCGTAGCGTAACTTGGCGGGGAAGAAAATCCCACCTGATGCGCGTATCTGTCATTGCGAGGCACGCAGTGAGTAGCCTGTACCCTTGTGGTGCAGGATGAGAATAGAATCCCGGACTACAAGAGATCCGGGCTGCGAAACTTGCTTTCCACCTTCCGAAAGGTTAGATTAATCGAAAACAAACCGCACTGCCCACCTGCTTCGCATACTGAATACTTTACAAGGAGTATGACCATGCGTATTACAATTATTTTAATCATCAGCATCTGCATCGCTCTGACAGCATGTGCAGACCTTTTCGCCCAGGATCACGAGAACGTCGAACAGGTCGGAAGGATTTACAATCTATGGGAAAATGCCAATGACGTCGTCGTGTTCGGTGACCTGGCTTACGTTGCTGTAGGAGTTTCCGGTCTGCAGATTGTGGATGTATCCGATCCTGAAAACCCTGAGATTATCGGCTACTGGGACGATAACCCTGAGTATTCCTATGGTGTCGCAGTTTCCGGAGACTATGCATACATAGCGGACTGGAGAAGCGGTTTGTGTGTCATCTCAGTTTCGGATCCTGAAAATCCGGAAGA
>JABMRV010000004.1 GCA_013202285.1 bacterium
AAATGAATATTTCAAAGGACTCGTCCTCACCCTGCGACGGTTATACATATTTTACTGCAGGGTGGGGACACCCTGCAACACATGAATATCCGGATAATTGACTGATTAAATGTTAATGTTATTGTTAAATTAATTCTAGGAGATTTATAAATGCTTAAGAAACACAAAAATGGTTTTTTCGATATAATTAAGAAGAACGGGCTTGATCCAGAGAGTTTTTCTGTTGGAGAGCCTGAGTCGGATGTTTTCGAAATATGTTTTCTTGATTCTCCATTAAGATTTAAAGTTTTTCTGAAAAGTGATAATTATATGCTTTTTGATTTCGATTTTGTTGAGTTTTTACCCTCTCCAAAATATAAATATCCAGATGAAATTATAACATATGGTTGTTCAATTGAGGATATTTATGAAACATTTGAGAGTTGGATTCAAGAACACGTAAAAGAATACATTGATGAGTTGCTATTACCGGATTTATGGGAGCAACTTGCGGAACAGAAGCCACTAATTTCTGATGATATGTTAGACGCGGAAGAGACTTCTCCATTCACTGATGATCAGAAAGTTCAGTTAAAGATGTCAATTGATGAGTTTAGGTTGCTTATTAAAGAAAAATTCGAACCTACTGAAGAAAAATTAATTATAATAAATAATCGATTGGACTATTTAACCGATTCTTTTGATCGACTTAACAGGATCGATTGGCGCGGTTTAGCAATTTCAACCGTGTTGAGTATTTCGGTGGCTCTTTCACTTGGTCCAGAAGAAGGTAAAGCTCTATTTGAGCTCTTTAAGCAGGTTTTTACTAAGATAATCCTCCAGCTACAATAGTATTCAACTTATCAACTTGCACTACGACCCGATAAAATATAACCTTGCAAAGCTGTTAGGGAATAGTATTATACTTCGGCGCCTGTTTTTCATGGCGCTTGATATGCTGTTCCTGAGGGCTTGGTATGTCCGGCGTGAGTTGCGCCGACTGAAATCACGAATCACGAATCACGAATCAATAATCCTCGATGCGGGTATGGGATTCGGGCAGTATTTTGACAGGATGAACAGGATGTTCAAGGGTGCCGGTCTGGTGGGGCTCGAACTCGACAGGAAGCATCTCTACGGCAGCGAGAAGTATTTCCGCGAGGTACATCCGCAGGCTTCCATTGTCATCGGTGATGTGCAGATACTGCCGTTTTCGTGTGAGAAGTTCGATCTGATTCTGACAGTCGATGTGATGGAACATGTCGAGGATGATAGAGCTGCATTCTCTGAATATTTTCGCGTGCTGAAACCGGGTGGATATATGGTGATGCATACGCCGCGGGTTAGAGGAGGGGAATTGCCCCCCCCTGAGTCCCCCCCCGCAGAGCAGGGGGGGAGAACTGGTAGTAACCCCCCCCTACCCCCCCCTACTTCGCAGGGGGGGAGGGCAAGCTGGCAGGTCGGGGAGCATGTCAGGGACGGGTATCGTGACTCTGAAGCGAGAGAACGGTTTGAGTCTGCCGGATTGGAGACCGTGAGGTTAGTCCGCGGTTATGGTTCTGCAGGTCGAGCTGCCTGGACGCTGCTGCAACGCATCCCGTTGAGCTGGCTGTCAAAGGGGAAATTGATGCTGCTGCCAACAACACTGTACATGATACCGGCGTTTCCAATAGGATTACTGCTGATGATATTCGATTATCTGAAAGGCGATAACCCACAGGGCGGATCCCTGCTGGTTGTCGCCCGACGCCCGGAGGAAGCATGAGATTCCGCCTTCCATACAGGTTCGCAGGCAGCTTCAAAGGTGCGCTCTTTATCCTTGCCGTGGGGATTATCCTGGCGGTGATGATATACACCGAGTACATGGTCAGAGACCTGCGTGAGAGTTCCGGTCGGTTGCTGACTCTCCAGGTTGAGCGGTTCAAGACGCTACTGCTGCACGGTGATGACGTCGAGCTTGATTCATACCTCCAGGAGATGGCGGCGAAGGATTTTCCATTGATCGTAACAGACTCAGTCGGTACTCCTGTATCATTTTCAGGATTAGATGATATCGACAGCCTGAACAGTGATGTGTCTCAAAAACGGGCGAAACAGTATATAGAGGAATGGCTGCGCCAGGGAAACGAACCGGTGCCGTTCGAGATGCCCGAGTATGGTCTGAAGCAGTACTACTACTACGGTGACTCCGATCAGATAAAACGGCTGAGGATGATGCCCTGGGTGGAAGTCGCGGTTGTAAGTGGACTCATTCTCATCGGTTACCTCGGTTTCCGCAGCATAAAGAGAAGTGAGGAACGGTCGGTCTGGGTGGGAATGGCTCGCGAGACCGCTCACCAGCTTGGGACACCGCTTACTTCGCTTTACGGCTGGGTTGAACTGCTGTCGGAGCGTCCCGATGACCCCGTAATCAGGGAGGAGATCACAAAAGATTTGCAAAGACTGCAGCTTGTCGCTGACCGGTTCAGCAAGATCGGATCTCAAATGCCGTTGAAACCGGAGCCGTTGCGACCGATAGTCGAGGAAGCAGTCGGTTATATTAAAAGGAGACTGCCTCAGATCAGCGCCAGAGAGGTGAGCCTTGATTTTGAACTCAAGGGTGACATCAAGATAAATGTCAGTTATACGCTGTTCGAGTGGGCGCTGGAAAACCTGTTGAAGAACGGTGTTGAAGCTCTGAAGGGTCAACCGGGGAGTGTCGTACTCAGCGGCTTTGAGAGCGGCGGCAAGGTAAACATCGATGTTATCGACAACGGCTGCGGGATGCCGCGCCGCCAGTGGCGTAATGTGTTTCGTCCCGGTTTCACCACCAAGGAGAGAGGCTGGGGACTGGGACTCTCACTCACCAGGCGTATCATCGAAGACGTCCATGGCGGGCGGATCTACATTCTGGATTCAGCGCCGGATAAGGGGACGACAATCAGAATGCAGCTCCCCGGTATAAAACATTAAACTTTCAATACTATCTTGGAAAAATCAGATATTCTTGTCATCGGCTCCGGTATCGCCGGATTGACGTTCGCGCTTGAGGCTGCCGAAGCCGGAACCGTAACCATGATAACCAAGAAGCAGGACACCGATGCGAGCACCAACTATGCTCAGGGTGGGATTGCTTCCGTTCTTAGTATGAAGGATTCGTTCGATCTCCATGTCGAAGATACGATACGGAGTGGAGCCGGTTTATGCCGAAAGCGAGCAGTATCGATCATGGTGCGAGAAGGTCCGCAACGCATCCGCGATCTGCAGAAATGGGGCGTCGAGTTTTCCCATTATTATAATGAGAACGGACGCAAGGTACTCGCCCTTGGCAGGGAAGGTGGTCATTCAATGGATCGCATCATCCACAAGGCGGATCATACCGGCAGGGAAGTGGAAGCTACACTGGTGAAATGCTGCCAGGAACATCCCAATATCCTAATAATAGAGCACACATCTGCAATCGATCTTGCCGTTGACTACAGTGGTCGGTCTCCACGATGTGTAGGAGTTCATCTCCTGATATCCGACGGGAAGATCGAACATGCCCCGGCAAAGATAACCATGCTTTCTACAGGCGGATGCGGACAGGTGTACCTTCATACCACCAATCCGTCGATCGCCACCGGAGATGGAATTGCCATGGCGTATCGCGCCGGCGCCAGAATATCCAACCTTGAATTCATGCAGTTTCATCCGACCGCTCTTTATCCAGTGAAAGGTCAGGCTTTCCTTATCTCTGAAGCTGTGCGAGGTTTCGGTGGAGTGTTGAGGACCTCCGACGGTAACACTTTCATGCAGAATTATCACCCGATGAGAGATCTTGCTCCAAGAGACATTGTTGCCCGTGCAATTGACAGAGAGATGAAAACGCGAGGTGAAGACTTCGTCTATCTGGATATCACCGGCAGACGCCAGGATGAGATCCGTGAACGTTTTCCGAGTATCTACCGTCACCTGTTGACACAGAACATTAACATGACCAAGGAGTGGATCCCCGTGGTTCCCGCAGCGCATTACATGTGTGGCGGTGTAGTAACTGATCTGTATGGCAGAACCTCCCTTCAATGTTTGTATGCAACCGGTGAAGTCGCCTGCAACGGAGTTCACGGCGCCAACCGTCTGGCTTCAAACTCGCTGCTCGAAGCGGTTGTTTTCGCACATCGAGCTTCGCAGAGAGTCAAAGCCGAGGTGAAGGATCTGCTTGAACCTGAAACACTTCCGATGCTCGATAATTCAGTGGAATCTTCGACTGAAGAGGAATGGGTGCTGGTTTCCCATGACCGCTTCGAGCTTCAGAAGTTGATGTGGGATTTTGTCGGAATAGTCCGCAGTACACTCCGCCTCGAACGTGCCCGCAGTAGGGTGGATCTGATCAAGCGGGAGGTTGAGAACCTCTGTAAACGCAGTGTGCTTACCGAAGGTCTGCTCGAACTGCGAAATATTGCGTTAGTGGCGTCGATGATAATCCGATCAGCATTGCGGCGCAGGGAAAGCCGGGGATTGCATTATACCACGGATTACCCGGAGGAGGACAACAGCAGAAAACCGCGGGATTCAGTATTATTCAGAAGAAGGAGCAAACAGTCGGAACACTGTTAAACATCCTGTATCGATTATCCGGAAAAACCTGGGTTGTGATAGTCGTTGCCGCAGCAGTTCGCCTTGTCTATCTGGCACAATACCGAAATTCTCCGTTTTTTCTGGTTCCAATATGGGATGCCGCCGATTACCATAACATCGCCGTCTCGTTCTCACAGGCGAAGATCGATCCCATTCTCTCCTTCAGAGCCCCACTTTATCCACTGTTTCTCGGTATGATCTACCTCATCACCGGTGTTGGCGATCTGATGCCGCGCCTGGTGCAGATTGTAATCGGGATTTCATCCTGCGTTCTCGTAATGCGAATCGGCGAACGTCTGTTTGGCAAAGCTGCAGGCACTGTTGCCGGATTGATTACTGCTGTAACAGGACTGATGGTCTATTTCGAGCTCGAACTCCTTCCTACTACCCTGTTCATATTTCTCATTCTACTGTTTATCCTGGAGCTGTTGAAACTGAAGGACGGGGACGGCTCTGCCGTCAGGGCGGGACTTTTCTTTGCCTTAGGCGTCTTGACACGACCTGTGATCCTGACGTTTCTTCCACTGGCAGTGGTCTGGTTTCTTTGGATTAAAACACCTTCCCGTCACCTGGTCAGATTTCTGACCTTCGCAATGCTCCCGCTTGTACTTTCCCTGTTGCTGCATGTTCTGGCAGGTTCAGGTACGGTGCTTGTGTCGGCTCAGGGGGGTATTAACTATTATATAGGTAATCACCATGAGGCGGACGGTGCAACTGCCCGTTTCCCGGGGATCGGTACTGGATGGGGGTGGGAGGAGATGCGGCGAATAGCAGTATCACGTGCCGGAAGACCTCTGCTCGACTCAGAGATTGATCGTCTCTACTGGCTGGAGGGACTGAAGGAGATAGTGAGTCATCCGGTCGATTGGCTGAAGTTAATGACAAGAAAAGCGTTTCTCTTCTGGAACAAGATTGAGATTCCCAACAATCGAGATTTCTATTATCATGCCAGAAGCTTCCCGTTGATAGGAAAACTAATGCTGTTCGGTTTTCCGTTCCTGCTGCCGTGGGCTCTGTCAGGAGTTGTTCTGAACTGGAAGCGCTCCGGGGTGAAATTGTTAACCGCCTTTTTCCTTATATACTATATAACGACGATTCAGTTTTTTATCACAGCTCGCTTCAGACATCCGTTGACACCACTCTTGATTATAATGGCGGTCGGAGGGATTACCGGGATTGTCAGGATGTTCAGAACCGCTGAGAAATCCGGCAGGGTGAAATGGATTGTGTTGATTACCGCGCTTCTTGTCGGTCTGGTTCTTCCCCGCGCTGTTCATTACCGGATCGATCTTAACGATGACTCCTACGGATTGTTCACTGAGGGTCGAGCCTGGGAGAAGCTTGGGAAAACGGACAAAGCCGAGATTCTCTACATGAAGGCGCTTAAAGCCAAGCCGACTGCTCCATTCGCCAATTTCAGCATCGCGGAGATAGCTCATCAACGGGGCGACTTTTTCAAGGCGGTTGATTATTTCAAACGGGAACTCGAGGTTCAACCGAACTACGCAAAGGCATGGAACAACCTCGGAGTGATGTGGACCGAACTCGATCATGAAACGGAAGCGCTGGCATGCTTCGAACGGGCGTTGGCAATTAACCGCGAGATGACCGAAGCAGCGAGAAATGCTGCCAGGATATGGAGTCTGCGCGGGGTGAATGCATCCAAACAAAATGAGTGGAAGATCGCGCTCGGTTGTTTTGAGAAAGCCCTCTCTTTCGATCCGGCGAGCGCGCTGTATATGACCATGTACCTGGAGGCACTGTTCCGGCTCGGTGCTGTAGAAGAAGCCACGAAAGGCTTGGATGGTCTCCTCTCCAGACATCCCGGTTTTCCCCCTGCGTTCCAGTTGTTGGAGGAGATACAGAGGAGATGACATCTCTTTTCTGTGAGGACTTGTGCAAATAGTGCATCAGTCAGACGTTTCTTGCATTGTTGTTATGAATGGATTTATTACCATAAAAGTGTGGCTGTCTGCATTTTGATGTTAAAATTGCTTGTAAGATGTGATCTGTATCACATATATTGTATTGCGGGATGCAGAAAGTGAGAAATGAATTCCCGTATTTTTCCAAGATCTGCCGATGGTATGTTATTTGCTTTAGTAATTATGCTGGTTTCCATTTGAGAACCTTATGCGGCATTTACTTCTGATTCAATCATTACAGTCTCTTGGATCAAATTTACTTGATTTCGCATAAAAAGGTATTATATTGTATTGTTGCCGCTAAAAGCAACAAGCGGGAAGGTAACGAAAAAATCATAATTGGAGGTTGAAGATGCTTCCCAAATTTAAGCGTCAGAGCAGCGGTTTTACGCTGATCGAGGTATTGGTAGTTGTGGTAATCGTCGCTATTCTGGCTGCGATTTCAGTACCGATTTACATTCAATATGTTCAAGGTGCGAGAGCTTCAGATGCCCAGGCAACCATCGGTGCTATTTACAATTCAGTAAAGATGTACCTGCAGGATTACGGAGTAGATCCCACTTCAGTTGAGGAACTTGAAGAGGGTGAGTATCTTGAGATGGATGAGGGTACCCTTCGCCAGTGGACTTTTACACTGATCGGATCAGACCCGGTCTCCCAGATTGAAGGAATCTCTACTTCGGAGATGAAGGGAGGCGCCGGGCATGTCGTACTATTCGATGTTGAGACCGGAAAGTTCTCCGGTTACGGTTTACCCTCTGATGAGGATATCTAATCCTTAATCAGGCTTTTGATTGCATTTGTTTAACTTAACGCGACGGTAAGTTGAAAACATTCGTAGAACTGCTGAATTTTTCCGTGGAATTGGGTGCTTCCGATCTTCATCTGTCAACAGGTTCGGTACCGATGATCCGGGTCCACGGTCGCATGAAGAAGCTTAACATCCCCGCTCCTACCGCCGAGGAGATGGAGGAAGAGATTGAGCGGATGCTGTTGCCGGAACAGTGGGAAAGGCTCGAAGAGATGAAGGAAATCGACCTTTCCCAGAAGATAGAAAACGACAACGGTGAACTCGTGGCTCGCTTCCGGGTGAATGTTTATTCACAGATTAACGGTTACGGCGTCGCATTCCGCACGATCCCTTCCGAAATCAGGGGGTTTGAAGAACTCGGACTGCCTGAGATTCTCAAAGATCTTGCCCTCCACGATAGAGGACTGATCCTCTTCACCGGACCGACAGGATGTGGTAAATCCACATCACTGGCGGCATGCATCGACTACATTAATGAATACAAGGAACTTCATATCATCACCATTGAGGATCCTATAGAGTATTATCAATCCACACGAAACTGCCTTATCAACCAGCGAGAACTTGGTGCGAATACCCATTCGTTCGCCAATGCCTTGCGTTCGGCTCTGCGTGAGGATCCCGATGTGATACTCGTGGGTGAGATGAGGGACCTGGAAACCATCTCGCTGGCATTAACCGCCGCCGAGACCGGGCACCTTGTATTCGCAACCCTTCACACATCGTCGGCAGCGAAGACGATCGACCGTATTATCGATATCTTTCCCGCATCTCAGAAGCAACAGGTCAGATCGATGTTAGCCGAGTCGCTCGAGGCGGTGATCGCTCAAAAACTTTTGACCAAAAAGGGTGGTAAAGGTCGTGTTATCGCATGTGAAGTCATGGTGGCAAACGTGGCGATCAGAAACCTGATCCGTGAAGATAAGATCTACCAAATTCCTTCAGCGATTCAATCCGGAGGCAAGTCGGGGATGCAAGGATTGGATCAAGACCTACAGAGGCTCCTTCACAAGGGGCTGATTGACAGAGAAACCGCCGAATTAGTGGCGGAAAACCCGAAACTGTTCGAAGTTGATCTGAATCAGTAACGATTTCATAACCGTTAGTATTGTTTGGCGTCGAACATCTCATGCACTGAATGGAATTCAGATTTGATTCGGTTCGATTTTGAACTGTCGTTTGTGTTATTGGTGGGCGAGACTATTCAGTTGAGCCCGGAAAAAATGATTTGTTAGGAGGGAGAGATGAAAATTTGGCGAAAAAAATGGCAAGGAGACAAAGGGAGTGTTGATCTGATTCAATTAGTCGTTGGATTAATGATCATTTCCATTGCCGCTGTCGGAACCCTGAAAGCCCTATACTGGGGTTACGAACAGCTTGATTTTCAAATGAGACACCGCAAGGCGATTTCCATCGCTCGATCTCACGTGGAATACCTGCAGGGCAGACTTCATTCAGACTTCGACGAAACCAGATTCCAGGATGCGGCTTTGAAAGCCGGTAACATCACAAACCCGCTCATCAAATTGCTCGACGAGAGAGACCCGAGTATCGATTACGACAATATTTATTGCGAGGTCTCACACTATGGACTCGAGCCAATTAACGACCCGCAAACCAAGGGAACCGACTTCTGGAAGATCCGGGTCTATGTGAGGTGGGATGAACCAGGTACTAACTCGGCAGTTCCACTCAATAAGGTTTTCTTTGAAGCCAGAATGGTTCCTTCTGGAAGTTAAGATGAAAGCAGTTTAGACTGAACAATTGTTACATGGATTTGCATAGATGTAGAAAGGCAGGTGGTTGTTATGATTGGGAATAGAAAAGGCTTGTCCAGAGATGGAGGTTTTACCTTCATTGAGGTGACTTTAACCATTGTAATCGTGTCGATTATGGTGCTCGGTCTCACAATTATTTTGTTGGCATTCAGGGAGCATCTGGACCGTAGTTGGTCAGTACGTGTAATGGATCAATATGGTAACGATGTAATCGAGCGCTTGACACATGAGCTAAGAAACGCAGTGGATGTTAGCATACGTTCTGGTATAGGAAACACGCATGAAATCAATATTTCCTATCTTGAACCCAATTATCTGGATAGAACTTACTTAATCAGGTGGCGGGCTGATTTGAGAAATTGTCAAATCACGGTCAATAACGATGCTGTTGATCCCGCTTTTCCGCCAAGGAAGCTAAGCAAAGGTGAATCTTTTGAGATTCTGCAGTTCACACTGTCAAAATATGGTGAGATAACGCCGGATATTGAGGAGCATATTGACGCTTCTTTGCGCAACGAAATGTTCCTGAATGCAACATACGATATCCGTTTCAAACTCCGTTACAACCGGGATACCCTGAGCCCCGGTCAAAATGACTGGAGTTTCGAGAAGTCTTACAGCAACAGAGTGTACTTGCGAAATATGAACCTGCCGATCAGAAGGCAGCTTGAAGCAGATTAGTTACATCGGTTGAATAGTTGTAATTTGGTAAAGTTAAAGATGAGTTTTAGGGAGGATCAAATGAAACGGAATCGAAAATTATTCAAAGAAGACGGTAATATTCTCATAGGATCTGTCATCATTGTCGCTCTCCTCGTGGCTACCGGATTGGGCTATATGAAATGGGCGACCGACGAACGGTGGGATACCGCCTATGAGGAAGCAACCGTGCAGGCGTATTTTCTTGCACAAGCAGGAGTCATTGAGAGAGGATTGTTATACCTGCGCACACGTACACCGGGCGAATTACCCACCGGTACGGTTTATTTAAAGCCGGGCTACATCAAGGACGTGGGATTGTATTTCAAGACCATAGTAAGACGCGTGACCACGATGGGCTCGGGTGACATTTTTCAACGAACCGATACTTATGACATTTTCAGTACTGGGCGTGCCGAGTTTACGAATCATCAACTCGGAAACCGATTCGCTGGTCAACCGGTGGAAGTTGAACGAACGGCGAAAATGAGAGCCAGGCTGAGATCTTTCGCGAATTATATGTACCTGACCAACTTTGAGGTTACTAACTATAACGAGATTATCTGGTTCTGGTCCTATGATTCACTTTGGGGAAGGGTTCATTCGAACGATTTCATCGGTATCAAGTATTCGCCCCACTTCTACGGTCCGATCTCTACCTGTCAGTCCAGGTTTGTGTACTACGAGCCCGATCCGTATTTTGCCTATCCACCTCAGTTCGAAGTACCTCCGGTGTTGTTCCCGAGACAAGCTGAAACCCTGCGTTCCGCTGCACGCTGGATTACCGACGGTGGTGGACGTTTCATGACGCGTGTATGGTTGAGAGGTGAAGGCGGGATAGACACATACCAATATGAATTAGGTAGTGAACCGCCCCCACTTTATGGCGTTCTCGATGAGATGTTCAACAACCGACATTTTCCTCAACCGTATTGGGACGCATTATTCGTAGATGGTCAAGCCGAGATCTACGGTGAGATGGCGGGTAACCTGACTATCGGAACCGCAGGTACGATGTGGCTGGTTGACAATGTCAAGTACGTTGATTCCGATCCTTTGAGTGGACAGTTTGAGGACTGGAGTACTGCAAGGCATATGCTCGGACTTATTTCTGAGAAAGATATTATTATCCAGAACAACGAGTATAATGGTCGTGAAAATGGTATTCAATACCTTGGAAATCATAACAGGCATTCAATAATCATTAACGCGGGGATGGTTGCGCTTGACGAATCGTTCACGTTCCAACATCAGAACGACGATTGGGAAGCCTATCAGGGACCATCACCAGACGAACGCGGGATTATTCACCTGTTCGGCGCCGTAACGCAGTGGCGCAGAGGTTACGTGCACCGTTCCAATCACGATGGAACAGGTTACGGTAAGGATTACCGTTATGATTTCCGCTTCGATACGAGACCGCCTCCATTCTATATGGAAGCAATGGACGAAGACGGTCACGGTTTATTTGATATTATTTCATGGGGCGAATTGTCGCCAGACGAGTAAACCCCATGTTTAAAATTGTTCTAATGATCGGTTTCCCCCTCGTTATCAATAGCGGGGGGGGGAGCCGATGGAATGTCCGAAAGCGGTTTGGAGGGACTTGCAGCATCAGGTTCTGATCATTCTGTTAGGTTCTGAATTGCACGAGTAACTCCACGACGAAGTACTCTTTCCTGCTTTCGGATTTTTTATACGGGTGAATCCCCAAAAGTCTAAATCGGTGGTAGTATGTTTGGCTTGCGTAGCAACCTGAGAGTTGGACTTGATATCGGCACGCACAGCATTAAGCTCGCGGTAGTCGAGAAAGTTGGTCCGCGTTTCCGTCTGGCAAAGTGGAAATGCTCCGAGATGTACACCAAAGGGAGCAAATATGATCCCGAGGGACCTAAAAAATCTATTGCCGTACCGCAGCTGATGAGCATGATGAACGAGCTTGGATTGGTACCTAAACGGATCAAACGTCTTGCTTCATGTATCGGTGGTCATCAGGTGGCGGCAAAGGAGATTGCGAGTCTCATGC
The DNA here is from genome assembly GCA_013202285.1 of bacterium. Classification (GTDB taxonomy): domain Bacteria; phylum Electryoneota; class AABM5-125-24; order Hatepunaeales; family Hatepunaeaceae; genus JABMRV01. Next base: position 11,818 of record JABMRV010000004.1, read on the forward strand.
AGACCGAGGCAGAGATGTCTTCAAGCCTGCTTCTCGAAGCCAGAAAACACATCCCACTCGATGGAAGCGAAACCGTCGTTGACTACCAGATCATGGGCGACGATGTTACCGATTCCGACAAGGTCAGGATTCTTCTGGTCGCCACGACTCGCAAGAACTACGAGACACACCAGGATTTCCTGCGTGAAATCGATATTAAGCCGGGAATCATAGATGTCGATTCGCTCGCTTCCCTTAATTGTTACATCATTCATTCCCAGATGCCGGATGAGGGTGTCGCAATCTTTCTTAACATCGGAGCAAAGAGATCTGTGCTCTCGGTATATGGTCGCAGAGACATGTTCTTTACACGTGACCTGCCGATAGGCGGGCAGATGTTTACTGAAGAACTCATGAGTAGTTACGGGCTTGATTACGAGGAAGCTGAGAAGGTGAAGTTTGAACAGGGGATGAAACCAGATATTGAGAAAAAGTCTGATAATGGCGGTTCCTCGCTATCCCTTGCCGAGAAGAGTTCCTTTGAAAAGCTCGGCGACGAGATTAACAGGTCTTTGCGATTCTATGTGAAAGAGTCGGGACAATCAGTCTTCACTCACTTCGTACTGACGGGCGGCGGAGCCATACTCAAGGATTTGGATACATACCTGAGCAACAAATTCAACATCCCGATCGAGCTTTATAATCCTTTCAATCAACTTGATAGTCGAGTTCCGATCGAGGCGGATAATCCCTATCAAATGGTTTCTGCAATAGGGCTTGCTATCAGAGGGGATCTATAATGATAAGCCAATTCACCATTAATCTCAATAAGGGCGAGGATTTAGCCGAGCGCGAATTGCGCTGGCGCAAACGTCGTGAGATTATAACCTTGACGATATTGATTATAATTGTGGCGGTCCTGTTAACCGTCAATATCGGTCAGTATCAGATGATCGAAGGAATTGTCCAGACTAAGAAGAATATCATTGCTGATATTGAACGACAGCTCGACTCTCTTGAGAAGACGGGAAAGAAGATATCCAAAGAAGACGTTCTATCTCTTGCCAAGCTTGAAAAGGAACGTGTCCTTTGGACGAGGAAGTTGCTGGCTTTGGGACAGGAATTGCCTGAGGAAATGGCGCTGACCTATCTCGAATTCAAGAATAATGTGCTTCTGATCCGTTTCGTCACAACCATCAAGGGTAAGGAGAAGGAGTTTGACAAGGTCAAGGAGATGATCGATAAACTCCGAGCATCGCCGCTGTTTTTCCACGACTTTGCGAAGATGCAGCTCAAGGAACAACATCGTGCTGAGGTGGATGAGCAGAACATCCTTTCCTTTTCGGTATTATGTTATCTTGAGAAGGGCACGGCGAAACGAAGACGCGGTGCCAGGAGTGCTCGATCCCGGAGCACTGAAGCCATCCGCGGCTAATTCTCGACCATTACACGAGGTACGATAAATGAAGCGTAACATAATCTTACTTTTGATTCTGGTGCTGTTCGGCGGCAGCGCCTGGGGATATTATACCTATAAATATGATAAATACCCGCAGATAATCAGGGAGTTTGACCGGGATATAGAGGTAAGTGATGAGAAGTTGATCAGCGCTCAAATTATCCACCAGCAACTCGACTTGGTGGCTAAATTGATTGAGAGAAACCTGGCGACTTCGAAGAATGATTCACTTGCCGAGGATGCAAATCTTCCTTTCCTGGGATATATCACAGGGATTATTAACGATCTCGATATAAAGCTCATCAAACTTGAGCCCGGAAAGAAATCGGCTCGACTTGATTATGTGCGGACACCATATACATTAACCATCAGGGCATCATACAGGAAACTGGGCAAGTTCATCAATCGAATGGAGAAATCTGAAAGGCTGATAACAGTAGAGCAGTTCGAGGTTGATAACGCCATTCGGAAATCTGGTGCGGCTATGGAGAAGGATGCTGATCCAGCAGCACATGATCTTGTGCTAAGGATATCTACATTAACTCTGATTAAACAGCGCTGAAGGCGGGAGGTTTGCTAAATGAAGGGGCGAAACAAGCTCTTTTTTAACCTGCTTACGTTCTTATTACTGGTTGTAATCGTTCTTGTCGGTTTAAAAACCCGAGAGGCCGATAAGCAGATCAAATCTTGGGAAGCGGAGATAAAACGACGTCAGGAGCGCGGAGTTCAGGATCCTGTGCTCAGAGCGACAGTGGATAAACTTGAAGCCGACCTACAGGCTCGCCTCAAGGAGACGTTTAACCTTGAGGAGGATCCTCTCGATCTGACAAGGGTCATCCACACTCGTAAATTCTTCAGGAAACTGTTCGGTGAAATGCCTGAAACCGAAACAAGGATGAGATTATCCTGTACGGTTACCAGTGAGGAAGGTCAATCCGCTATTATCAAGTATCGTGGCAGAAGTAATGTTTTGATGGTTGGTGATGAGGTTAGGCATAGCACGTACCGCGTTGTGTCTATCGGGAAGAGCGAAGTGGTGCTCAGGCGAGGTAATGAGCGGTTAATACTCAAAACTGAAAAAGCGCCTGACACCATTGCCGAAGAGGAGAAACGGAGAGATCTTGGCATGAAAGACCCGGTGATAGAGGTTAATGAGCTACCAATCGGTAATTATTAACTGTCATCAACCGGCATCGGCTGATCTCAACTTGATTATACAACAGTCTTAACTCAACTGTAACATAACGGTTAAGGAGTACTAATGGGCGGAACGTTACGGGGTCCGGGAACCTTATTGATCTTAATATTTGTGCTTGTCGCAAACTCATTTGTAGCAGCTCAGGAGGTTGTTGCTGAAGAGGGTATAAAGACGATGCGACCGATCTCAGAAACCAAACCCGGATTAATGACGGTAGTAAGTATCGATGCTGAGGATACTTACCTACCAAGCGTTTTATCAATACTTGCAGAAAAAAGTAATTACAACATAGTGACCGGTCCGGGTGTATCCAAAGAGGAACGTATATCCATTCACCTCAAAGATACGCCTATTGATGAAGCGATGAACCTTGTAGTTCGCGCTGCCGGTCTCTCGTATGAAATTATCGGTAATTCTTTTCTTGTTGCAACACCGAAGAGGCTGAAAGAACGGGTAGGTCAAAACCCCTGGGTTCTTCCACTCCAATATGCAAACGCTGAGATTGTGAAGAAACTGCTCTCTGATTTCCCGGCTCAGATTCAGGTTGATCAGAGCGGTAATAAACTTCTTATTATCAGTACTCCCAAGGTCAGAAACGACATTGAGAGAGTAATTGTAGATATCGATCAAGCTTCACTTCAGATCACCCTTGAAGCCCGTCTGATCGAGGTTTCAGTGGAAGATGAAGAGAGGCTGGGAATAAACTGGTCGAAACTCTCGACTGGAACAGCGATGCATTTATTTGAAGGGCAGATCCAACCCGGAACCGATTACGCCTCGGCGATATCCGCTTTGGGTCAGCGTAGCCAGCAATATAATGCGTTTGAGCAGTTTAACACAGTTGACGGATGGGGCAAGATGTGGCGGAGCCAGATGGTCTATGAGATTGCACTCGACTGGCTTCTTAAGAACGCCGTTGCAGACGTTCTCACCGACACAAAGGTTGTAACTATGAACGCTATGCCGGCAATGATCGAGCTTGTTGACGTGGTTCCTTATGTGACCAGCTCCGGTGGCGTCGGCGGTCAGGTCTCCGTACAGCGTGAAGAGGTGGGAATTAAACTGACGATCCTTCCGCAGGTCAATACCGACGGATATATAACGGTCAAAATTCTACCTGAAGTAAGTTCGATTTTCGAATTCATCGGTCCTGATCAGACGATCCCACGCATGGTTCGACGCAAGGCTGAAATGACCGTTCGTGTCAAGAATCATCAGACAATTATCGTCGGCGGTCTGATGGGAATGACCGCTCTTAAAACAAAGCACAAGGTGCCGTTCTTCGGCGATATCCCGTATGTCGGTGGTCTGTTCAGGTATAATGTTGTTTCACATAAGAAGACTGACCTCATCATCGAGATTACTCCGCATATTCTGGAAGATGAATATACGTACATTGAGAAATCGAAAGAAGTATTAGATTGTGAAGATCGCTTTGAGAACAAAGGTAATCCCAGCGCTGAAGCTGAAATCGGTTCAGTTTATGAGGAGTAAATTCTATCCCTTTACAATGGGGTAGAGGAATAGTTGGATATGCGTTTAAAGCTATTTCTATGGGGGGATGTTACAGTTTTTCTTGTTGTTTGCTCTTTGGCATTCGGACAGTTTAGTAATACCGATTTAGAAGATCCGCTGGGGAGTTATCAGAAGGCTTCCACCCGCCCGAAGACTGAAACGAAGGCGCTTGAGGGCGTGATTGATCCTGCCGCCTATCTGCTCGGACCTGGCGACAAGCTCGAATTCGGAGTCTGGGGGAGTATTGAGTTAACATTCGAGCTTTATATCTCACCTGATGGCACTGTTTCCATTCCCGGTATCGGTAGGATATATGTGGCTGACATCTCGGTTGCTGATGCGGAAAAACTTATCATTAGAGAGTCACCGAAGAGGTATTACGGCTCCAAAATCAGTTTGAAGCTTCTTGAAATTCGTTCTATGAAGACATCCATAAGTGGCGTGATCGAGATGCCCGGCATGTACGAGTTGACATCGATAGATCGTCTTTCAACTTTGATTTTCTTCGCCGGTGGTTTTCCGGAGCCGGAGGCGGAAGAGGCTGTATCCGGTTTGCTTCCGGGTGAATCTCCCGAAAAAAGAAAAGCCGCTGTGTCGGAACTGCAACTGCTTGATGATGTTGAGAAAGGTCCGTCGATGAGGAGGATCCAGATCACACGGAAATCGGGTGAAATCCTCAATGTTGATTATCTACGTTATTGCAATACCGGCGACCTGAAATATAATCCGATCCTCCGAGATGGTGACCAGATTCATATTCCGCTGAAGGAGATGGATGTCGGCGTCCTGCATATATTCGGCGCTGTAAAAACTCCCGGAGAGTATGAATATCTTGAAATGGATAAATTTCGTGACATCGTTGAGATTGCCGGTGGTTTTCGCGCTAATGCCCTGCTTTCGGATGTGTTGATTGTCAGATACGATGGAGACGGAACTTCTGAGATAAGGTTTGACCTGACAGGTAATAATGAACAAAATCCGTTCCTGAAAGAGGGCGACAGGATCTTCGTCAGGGAGATAGCCGATTATCACGAAAAGTATTATATTGAAATAAAGGGTGAGGTTAAATATCCGGGGGTATATCCCATTGAAGATAATCTCACCACGCTCACTGAAATAATCGAAGCCTGCGGTGGTTTCAACGAAACAGCAGATATATCGAAGGCAAGCGTGGCTCGCAAGCGATTGGCTGAGATTGAAGACCCGGAGTACAAGCGACTCCTTAATATACCCAGATCGGAGATGTCCGATATGGAGTACGAGTACTTCAAACTCAAATCGCGCGAGGAATATCCGAATGTTATCGTCGATTTTGAAGAGCTATTCAATGAGAACGACCGATTACAGGATATCGTTTTAAGAGACCGTGATGTCATCGAAGTTCCAACCCTGAGCCAAACAGTGAATATTGCCGGTATGGTCAGGGATCCCGGGCTTGTTAAATTCAAACCAAGCGAGAATTACAGCTATTATATCGAAAACGCAGGCGGTTTAACCTGGAGAGCCGATAGAAGCAGAATGCAGTTGATAAAAGCATCCGGCGTCCGGGTCGAACTGAAGAAACGTACCGAGATTGAGATCGGCGATACGATCTTCATCCCGGAGAAAAAAGAGATCAATTGGTGGGAGTACACCAAAGACGTACTCCTTGTAGTTTCACAAATAGCCACAATAATAGTGGTAATTCGTACGCTATAGTGGTAACTAAAACGTTAAGGTAATGCACCATATGCGAATCCGCCCGGAGTGGTGGATAAAGGTTAAGCTGTGGTGATTTGAAAGGATGAGAATTTATGGAGGGTAAGGTAATGCAAAAGCTACTTGTAATTGTTACAGTGTTTTTAGCGGCAATGACCGTTGGATTATTCTTGGGTTGCGATGACAGCCCGTCTAATCCCGGTGTAGTGCTGCAAGATGATCCTGCATCCATTGAGTTGCGCCTATCGGCTAACAGGATAATCGGGAGTATCGGTGAAGAGAGGACAATAATAATCACCGCGATCGCTCGTAATTCCGACCAGGTTGCACTGTCGAATGTGGATATCAGGTTCGCGATTGAGAACCAGGGAATGGGAACGATCACGGCGGGCAGCGACACTGCCGGTGCTGGCTCCAGCACCCATAAGATTGTTACTTATACGGTGGTGTTGCAGGAGAGCGCTGATGTCACAATCATTGCCACGGCAGGTAACGTTAGAAACCAGGTTACCATCGAGGTTCTGATAGATGATGACATTGTCGCCGAGATAAGGGTTGTCGCGGTGGAGATATTGACAGTCCCACCCAATGAATCAGTTTCAACGCCTATCAGAGCTACTGCCATCGATAGCTTTGGAATTGGTATCTCCGGTATCGAAGTCCGCTTCTGGACGGATCCGTCAGACGAAGGATATATCGATGGTGAAATCGGTGTGACCGATACCAAAGGAGAAGTGACAAAGACCTTCACCACCCTGGTCAGCGAGGGTTCATGTAATGTCTTTGCCAGAGTCGGTTCGCATATTGACTCGACGACGATTTCAATCATGCCCCGCGCACAACCGGCAAAAATCATTCTCTTCACTTCGACTCCGCACATTACGGTTATTCCCAACGAGAATGCAGAAATCCAGATTCGTGCGGATGTAACGGATGCAGTTGGAACAGGCGTACCGAGGGCTACCGTTAACTTTGAGGTGCTACCGGTGTCCGGAGAAGATATTTTCGGATCGATGACACCCAGCGATACGACAGATAACAACGGTAGAATCTTGTCCACGTTCAGCACACTCGGCGGTTCCGGTAAGTTGTATATCAAGGCAACGGTACTTCCGAGCGGCGACATAGGTATTTCGATGCCCGAGGGAGATGAACCTGAAGCCAAACTCGGATTCGGTAAGAATAGTAAGGGTAAATCTATCTCCAGTACTGATGACGAGGAGATATCCGACCAGATAGAGATCGAGGTCGAGATGCTCACAAGTGGGATCGGGAACATCACTCTCAGGGTTAATCCACCCTTCCTGAATCTTGCACCGGATTCAACGGGAATAGCAAAAGTAACTGCCTCAATCACCGATATGAATAGAAATGCTATTCCCAACATGATTGTCGATTTCGATTGTCAGGATGGAGAGATCTCGAAGCCTACCCCGACGGACAGCTCCGGTGAAGCCACTGCTGAGTACCGGATTTGCCCACAGGCACATTTCGATGAGGGTGTCTCAGAGATCGATGATCCGATTACAGCTACCATCAGAAACACCGCCTTCACCAACGAAGTGATAATTACCGTCCGGAAGTCTGCTGAAGACTTCGGTAATCTCGAGCTGATTTCGGACAAGGATTCAATTTATGCTGATAACGGATTGACGAAAGCCAAACTTTGGGCAACCGTCAAGGATGCCAATAATGTGCATCTACCGTACCTTGATATCGAGTTCAGGTCGAATTATGGAATTGTCAGCCCCACTAATCCTCCCCATGATTCAATGGGTGTAGCCACAGCTTATTTCATCGGTCGACTTCCTTCAATCAACCCGGAAACAGGAGTTCACGAGCCTGCTATTGTCGAAGCCGTGTACGCACAAATGTCCATCTCTGACTCCTGGGATATCTGGATCAATCCGCGTCAAAAAGTGCAGACCATCACTCTCACTGTGATGCCTACGACCCTGTCAGCCGGCAGCGGTGATTCGGCTTGGGTCCGGGCAATCTGCCAATTGGAGGATGGTCGTTCGGCGCCTGCCGGTACTGAAGTCCACTTCGAGGTTGACAACGGATCCTTCTCCGAACCGATTGTACCTATCACTGGTGTCTATGGCATGGCATCAACCTGGTATATCGCCGGTCAGACGGTCGGGATTGCTCATATACGCGCTTTCGTTATCAACAGCATTGACGACATTAAATACAGTCTAGTTCATGAGGTTACGCTGAGAGCCGGTCCACCATTTAGTGTGGGTGTCACTGCCTATCCGGAAGTACTGAGAGCAAATGATCCGACTTCATTCTCAACGGTTACCGCCACTGTCAGGGATTCTGTCGGAAACCCGATTGATCGACCGGTTCTGGTTTCATTCGTAGCCACACTCGGCGCCCTTAACAGGCTGGCTGCCTCTACCGGAGACTCCGGAACGGCGATTGTTCTACTGTACCCCGGCGTCAGTGCGGGAGTAGCTGAAATTACCGCCAGTGTAAACACTCCTGCAGGCGGGATAGAGGGTCAGACTACGGTGAGTATCACATCATCCGGTCCTAACACGATACAGCTGAATGCCGATACATCGGCAATAAGCCCGCAAGGTACCGGCGGTCTGACGTCAACAACTCTGTTTGCCACGCTGTTGGATGCTAACGGTAATCTGGTTGAAAGTCCATACTGGGTTCACTTCGATCTGCTGAATGAGGATCAATATTCACCAATCGATAGATGCAACATCAACCAGCACGGATTGTCAGATTCAGCGCAAACTTCCGGCGGTATTGCAAGAGTCACATTGAATTCAGGAACCGTGTCGGGACCGAAGCTTGTACGTGCCTACACCTGGCGTGATCCGGGAGAGCGAATAGATACGGTGAGTGTTACTCTTTCGAGAGTACAGGTCATCTCCGGTCCACCTGATGCGGTCGATATCGATGTGAACAACGAAGGAGAGGATGCGGGTGGCGCCACCTGGGCGATAGAAGTATCCGCCCGTGTTTCCGATATTCACAAGAACCCGGTCGAAGAAGGGATTCCGGTGCAGTTCTCCTGCGAACCTGACATTGCAATGATCGGGGAATCTCGGACTGGTAACGAGAGCCGGAGCGGTGAAACCGAGAAAGGTGTAGCGTTTGCCGTGATGACGTACAATAGTGATGACACCTACGGTGAGGTGACGATTTATGCCGTCATCGAAACCGAAGGCGCTACCATCGAGGGTGAATGCGAACGTGTTCTGCCATTGCAGGAACCGGTTCTGCTACTGCACGTCACTCCGCATCACTGGATGATCGATTATTTCCCGGATGCCAATATCATGTGTATGGCAGAATTAGAGGACGGACATCAAGTACTGATCAACAATGCACCGATCCTGTTCGCTTCGAACCGCGCTTATTTCTTCTGGTACAATTATGTTCGGCGTGACTACATCGCTTATGATATGTTAGCACGTCCACCTGAACCGGTTATCAAGTACACCGGCTGGCATATCGACTGGGGTCAGGATTACGTAGAACACCGTGAGGCTCCAGGTCAGGCGACTGTTTACTTGCAGGGTGAGGAGTACGACTTCTTCCTCGAGGGCATGACTTTGGAGATAAATGTTAACATCGAAGCAGAGGTCGTAGGCCACGAAGATGGTATAGCTGACCCTGTGGTTATTGTCATAACCAGACATTAGTCAACATTAATGTCTCAGATTTTCAGGGGCGCTGACAGGTAGAACAAGTGGCGCCCCTGATTTCTCTACCTTAATTATAATTTTCCAAGCCGTAAACTTGACATGTTCTATCGGTCTATGCACGGCTAAATCAATCGGCTAACGCCGTAGAACAAGCATATTAAATGGAAGAATTAAAAAACATACCCCCTTTCGCCAAGTTAGGTGACATTCTCGTTGCAGCGGGAATGATTACTGAAGACCAGCGTAACAAGACGCTCGCCGAACAGAAGTTCAGCAGCGATAAGATCGGCGATCTGTTTATCAAACTCGGTTACGCTGTTGAAGAGCAGGTATTCTCTGGTCTTGCTCACCAGATGAGCATGGATTTTATCGACAATGACAAGCTGCTTGAAGCGCCTGAGGTTGTTGTCGCTCTGATACCGGAAGCGTTCGCGCGTGAGAATACGCTTATCGCTCACCAGGTGGAGAATGGGACGCTGCTTGTGGCTATGATAGATCCCGATGATATTATAGCCATCGACAATCTGCAGAAATTGACCGATCAAAAAGTGATTCCCGCTCTGGGAACACCGACCGGAATCAACAAGGCAATTGAGCAGCTTTACGTTCGTATCCGCAAGGACAGCGAAGTCAAGGATGTTATCGAAGACCTTCAGATCCTTGTAGAGTCGGAAGACGAAGAAGATGGCATGGTCGATATGACTAAAACGGAAACCGAAATCGACGATGCCCCGGTAGTTAAGCTCGTTAATCTTATCATAGCCGATGCGTTGAAGGAGCGTGCCACCGATATCCACATTGAATACCAGGATAAATATGTTGTAGTCCGGTACAGAATCGACGGTGTTCTGATGGAGGTGATGACGCCGCCTCATTCGTCGCATGCAGGCATTATTTCCCGCATCAAGATCATTTCACGACTGAATATTGCTGAGAAAAGACTTCCGCAGGATGGTCGTTTCGGAATCAAAACCACCGACAGGGAGGTGGACGTGCGCGTTTCGATACTGCCGACTATCAACGGTGAGAAGATCGTGCTGCGTCTGCTGGACAAATCAACCTTCTCACGGTCGCTGGTTCAGCTCGGTTTTGAAATCGACATGCTCAAGATATTCAAGCGCACAATCATACAGCCTTACGGTATGATTGTGGTTTCCGGTCCAACAGGATCCGGTAAATCAACCACGCTATATGCGTCGATTAGCGACATCAAGTCATCTGAAGATAACATTACCACGGTCGAAGACCCGGTGGAGTACCATTCCGATGGAATCAATCAGGTTCAAGTCAAACCCAAGATCGGACTCACGTTTTCACTGGCTCTCCGCCATATTCTACGCCAGGACCCCGACAAGCTGTTGATAGGTGAGATTCGCGATGGAGAAACCGCTGATATTGCCATCAAGTTCTCACTCACCGGTCATATAGTCTTTACGACCTTGCATGCAAACGACGCACCATCGACAATAACGCGTTTCATCGACATCGGTGTCCCGCCATTCCTGGTTGGAAGCTGTCTGCTTTTGGTGATGGCACAGCGTCTGGTTCGGAAGATCTGCCCCAAATGCAGGATTGAGTACGAACCGGACGAATATGAGATGGCAGCGCTGAATCTGTCTGACAATGAGAAAGAGCGTTATAAGGACATAAAGTATTATCGCGGTAAGGGGTGTATTCACTGCCGCAGCACGGGTTATTTCGACCGTACCGGCATTTTCGAGTTGCTGGAGATCAAGGGTTCTATCCGCCGCATGATCTTCGATAACGCCAACCAGGAGGAGATCCGGGATGAGGCATCGAGACTTGGCATGGTCTCCCTGCGTGAAGCGGCATTACGTAAAATCGCCGCGGGGGTAACGACTCTTCGAGAAGTTCTCCGTGTGACAGTTCAGGAATACGAATAGGTTTTACTCGAGTAAACGAGGGAGCAAATGGCGCAATTCCAGTATGTGGTAACTGATAAGAAGGGCATCAGGCGAGAGGACAGGTTAAGAGCTTCCAATCTTGACACTGCGATGCAGACCCTCGCAAAGAAGGGATACAAGGTTGTCTCACTGCGTGAGGTTAAAGTTGCTGTCGATGCATCTGCTCTTCCTCCGATTTATGAGCAGATACAGGTACGGCTTGCCAGAATTAAGGATTATATATCACTTAATACCTTAGTTTTCTTCACCCGTCAGTTATCAACGATGTTCTCCGCAGGTCTGACTATCGAGAAGTCTATAGCCAACCTGATGGTGGAAGAGAAGAACCATCGTTTTCGTAAGATCCTTGCAAAATGCGGAAACGACCTGAAGAAGGGGATGAGTCTCTCAGAGGCGATGTCTATGAGTCCCGGTGTCTTCGATGGATTATATACAGCGCTGGTTCATGCGGGTGAGGTCTCCGGTTCGTTGCACGTTATCCTCGAGGAACTCTCGGATTATCTCGAAACGATGGCGGATACCAGGCGGAAGGTAATTTCGGCGCTCACTTATCCCGCAATCGTGATGTTTTTCATGGTCCTCATTGTCTCCGGTCTTCTGATATTTGTTGTACCGCAGTTTGCCGAGATTTACGCAAAATTCGGCGCAAGACTGCCTGGACCGACTCGAGCGCTCGTCACACTTTCGCAGCTACTCAGTAGGAATGTTATTCCTTTCACGGTCTTGATTATTGTAGCAATAGTCCTCGGTTGGCTGGGATCGATGACGGAGAAGGGAAGCAGAATATGGGCTCAGATCGCACTTCACTTCCCGGTTTTCGGCTTGCTGGTGAAGAATTCGATAATGAACAAGTTCGCCAAGACCTTTGGTATTCTCCTTAGCAGCGGTGTTCCGGTCATCGAATCACTCGGACATGTTCAGAGGGTTGTTGGAAACAGGGTGCTGGTGGAGGCGATTGACAAAGCCAAATCAATGATTAAAGACGGGTTCTCGATATCTGTAGCATTGAAGAAAACAGATGTGTTCCCGGCAACCCTGATACAGCTCATAGCAACCGGTGAGGAAACCGGTGAGATGGACAGGCTTCTGGACAAAGCGGCATATTTCTATGCCAAGCAGGTCGATGCAACTGTCGAAAGACTCACATCGATGATTGAGCCAATAATGATCGTAACACTTGGTGCGGTAGTGTGTACTATTATTGTTACGATCTATTTGCCAATATTCAAGTTGGGTTTCGCATTACAGCGTGGTCTGTAAAGCAGGAACTCAAACAAGTGGATCTGTTTTATCAAGAGGCATCCCGATTATTTGGGATGCCTTTTAATGCTCATACTTGTTTAATAAAGGTCAACATCATCAATGATTGAAGCCTTCCCCGTCTATCCGGTTGTATTTATCTTTGGAACCGTAATCGGAAGTTTTCTGAATGTTGTTATCCACAGGATTCCTCTCGGTGAATCGATAGTACATCCCGGTTCTCACTGTCCGAAATGCAACCGTCAGATAAAAGCCATTGAAAACATCCCGATTATAAGCTATATCTTCCTCAGGGGAAAATGTGTCGGCTGCGGTTCGAAGATATCTCTGCAGTATCCGCTGGTTGAAGCCGTGATGGGAATTCTTGCCGTGCTCATGCTTCACAGGTTTGGGATATCATGGGATTTTCTGCTGTACGGCAGCATGATGGCGGTTCTGGTTGCACTGTCTTGTATAGATATTAAAACATTTCGTTTACCCAATGGTATAGTCCTGATCGGTGCGGTAATTGCAGTCGTCCTTACAGTTGTGATTACGATTATCGAGTTAACGGCTGACAGGTCAGGTGAACTCTCCCTTTCCAGTTCAGGCTGGTTTGGCAGTCTGCTCGCAACCCGTTTCCCGGGGATGATACTTGGCGGGTTGACAGGACTGGGATTGCTTGGATTCATGAGTTTGGTGGGGAAGATGCTCTTTCGTAAAGACACACTCGGCATGGGTGATATTAAGCTCGCGGGCATGATGGGTCTCTATCTTGGACCGTTTCGCACTGCAGGTATGTTCATTCTCGGTGCGTTTATCGGTGCGCTGTTCGGGATCACGATGATAGTAATCGGAGGCAGGAAGTGGGGACAGCGGATACCTTTCGGTCCTTACCTTGCACTTGGCGGTCTGATCTCACTTCTCTGGGGAGAATTACTATGGCAATGGTATATATCGCTCGCAATACATTGAATTACTTGACAATTGCCCTTAGAATGTATATTATTAAATGTTAGGGTAATTCTTAGTGCTACTTTGTTTGTCATTTCGACCCTGGTGAAAGCCTGGGGAAGCAATCTCAGTGATTTGAGAGATAGAGTTTGCTTCGTCATCCATCGGCTGACGGATTCCTCGCAATGACAGAAATATAAATAACTTCAGTATCATAATTAACGAAATTTGATTAATTGAGTTTTAGGAAATTTCAGGAGGTGAAATGTCGCATAAGGTATTTTTATTTTCGCTGTTAACATGTCTTTTGGTTGGTTCGCTCTACGCACGATCTGGGGATACTGTTGATCCACAGTTCGATTACAAGGTTTACAACCTTGAAGCAACCAAGGTTTTTGGAGCTGAACCGGGCATTGCCAGCAATTCTAATCGCGGCGGTGAGGTCAATCGCGACGAAGCTGACGAAATCGAACCGCGCGGTGAGGTTGAAATCGGTGACGATTTCCTTATAGGTTACACATGGTATGACTACCAGCATAACGGCAGCATAGGAAAGATGATCGCCAGAGACTCATTTGGCGGCGTCCAGTTTACCTGGATGAAAGGCTATGATGCCGGAAATGCTGAACGTCAGGTTGTATATAACTATCTTCATCGGTTGGTCGATGATGAAGTTCGGGAGGGTGAACTACTATATGATCCGGGTAGTGCGGGAACAGCGGTAGGTGGTAATCCCGACAGGAGCGGTTACTGCATGCTAAGCATCCTTCCCACCGGTCGTGAGGATCCTGTCGATTGTGATTTAGGTGTGGTATTTTTTCATGCCCTGGGTTATCATAATGCGCCTGCTCCCGATTATGTCAGTACCGCTCAAAGTGTTGATTACCGGAGATCATACGGGGCGTTTGAAAGCAGTTATCTTCCTTCCTGGCCCAATGTACAATTAATCTGGCCCCATGGCGCGATTGACAGGCGTAATTATTCGCATGTCATCTCCTGCCAATACCCCGGTGATGGCGGTCCGTTATGGCATGCACTGGGATACTGGCGTGGTCGGGTTGATGAGGATTTCTTCGAGTGGGACTGGCCTGAAGTTCCCTTCAGAATTGATACAACTGCGGTTATCAGCCAGGTTGCTGCAGCTTCACCAACCTCTGACAAGGTCGTGCTGGCATGGCACCACAGCCGCATTGGTATTCCAACCGGACCCTGGGAAGAGTTCGGCGGACTCTACCAGAAGAACAGCGATCTTCGTTATATCGTCTCAGATGACGGTGAGGAATGGGATTGGGACGATGGCGTAAAAAGCATAACGAACATCCAACCCATTCGTCCGGATCTCTGGGACATCGACCGTGCCGAGGCTTACGGTGACACTTTCCGCCCGTATTGCGACGTCGATATTCAATTCGATCCCTGGGGCAATGATGAACTGTTTGCCAGCTTCAGTACCTGTGGTTTCTGGGAGTATTCCGAGCTGAATGATAACGGTCTCCCTGCTGGCGCTACAGCCGAGCACAGTATGCTCTGGTTCTGGAGTTCAAGACTGGATACTCTCACGCTCGTAGCCGATGGGTATTATTTCAACCGGAGCCCTCAGGGAGGTTGGCATTCCCGCTGTGGTGGCTGGCGGAACAACACTGACCGTCCTTCGATAGCCTTCAATCCGGATGAAATCGGTACGGTTTACGTTGTCTGGGTGAATTTCCCCAAGATCCAGGAGTTAAATGAAGCAGGAGATGGATTTGACTATCTGGAAGGCGCTACCGACACGAGTGGACTTGGGTACAGCAACGCCGAGATAATGGTCTCCATTTCCACCGATTACGGTGAAACCTTCCAGGAAGCGTATAATATCACTGAAACCCGCTGGATGGAAGACGATGCGCCTGATCCGGGTGAGTGCATGAGTGAGAACTGGTCCTCGGTGGCATACGTGGCGGACGATTCGCTGCATATCATGTACATCCTTGATCTCGAGGCAGGCGGTATGGCCCAGGAGGAGGGTGGAACTACTAACAATCCGGTGATATACCACCGAGTTGCACTTGACGATCTGGATCATGATCGTAATCCGATTGATTTGCCCTCTGAAGGATTCATGTTCCACAACTGGCTCGATCTCAGACCCTGGGTGGAGAACGGGGTTCGCGATCCCGCTGTGCCGACGTCCGGCAACAGCGTAAATGTGAGAGCGGTTGTCTTCCCGGGTGGTGATCACGAACTGACAGAAGTATTGCTTGTTTACAGGATCGATGAAGGTGATGATCAATCGGTTAATATGGAGAACGTCGGCGGTGATACCTGGGCGGGAACAATTCCGGGTCAACCAGAAGGTACGAACGTCTGGTATCGCATAGTTGCCACCAACGATGATAACCAGGAGGGTTTCGGTCCTTCTCCGATATGGTGGTGGTCGTATGTCGTCCGTGATGAGGGTGGACTTTCTATCGCGGATATCCAGCGCCATGACCGTAACTGGGGAGTTGACTATTCACCGTACAATGGCTATGAAGTGACCGTCGAAGGCGTCGTCACTACTTCGGCATCATTCAATGAACAATATGACGCCTATGCCATTCAGAACGGTGAAGGTGACTGGTCGGGACTGTTCGTGCGCGGCATCGAAGCTGAGCTTGATACCGGCACGGTTATCCGTGTTACCGGCATTGTCATGGAAGAGGATCCTGATGAACCCGACAAGTGGGAATAC
This sequence comes from bacterium, assembly GCA_013202285.1. Classification (GTDB taxonomy): domain Bacteria; phylum Electryoneota; class AABM5-125-24; order Hatepunaeales; family Hatepunaeaceae; genus JABMRV01. The sequence continues at coordinate 28,169 of JABMRV010000004.1, forward strand.
GCCACTTACATCGAGTTATCTGAAGACGGTCTGGAGATAATCAGTGAAGGCGGTCCAAGACCTGCTCATACTTATTCCGACCTCGGTGAACTGATATACTCCGAGCGCGCCGAGCAGCTCGAAGGTGTCTTGGTTGAGATCTGGAATTTTGAGATCGAGGGTATTTACCAAAATGCACTTGATCTGGGTTACTGGGCGATCACCAATGAGTCCATCGACGGTTACACCTGGTTCAATACTAACGGACTGACTGCAGTCGAGATCAAAGAGCTTGGTCTCTTCTTTTCTGAAGAGGACGGAATAGTAACCCACACGGAATTTTCGTGGATGAAGGGTGTATTCACCGAGAACGACGGATTTTACGCACTTGCACCGACCCTGTCGGCTGATGTAGGACCTCTCGCGGTCATGGATGATGTTACGCCTTCTCCTTATAACTTCAGTCTGGATAAAGCTTATCCCAACCCGTTCAATGCTGCGACGAACGTCGGCTTTGAGATTTCGAAGCGAGGCTGGACAAAACTGGCGCTGTATGATCTGTCCGGTCGTCAGGTGATGACAGTTGCCGAGGGTGACATGAATCCGGGGCACTACAACTATGTTGTTGACGCTGCATCCCTTTCCGCCGGTCTTTATATTCTTCGCCTTGAGGCTGATACCAGAGTGATGAGTCAGAAACTTGTCCTGATGAAGTAATCTTTAAAGAGATCAATCGACCGCGGTTCCACCGGATTTCCCGGATCGGCGCCGCGGTCTCTCTTTATGGGGTATAATTGCGCTTCATCGATGAAGTAGAGATCAGGGTGCGAGCGGGAAAAGGCGGTAACGGCATAGTCAGTTTCCATCGCGCGCCATTCGTATCCAAAGGTGGACCCGACGGTGGTGACGGAGGCAGTGGCGGGAATGTGGTTTTCCGCGCTTCGGCACAGCTTTCGACACTTGAGGATGTGACGCTTCATCGTTTCTACCGAGCGGAGAACGGACGTCCAGGACAGGGAGGCAAGAAGAGCGGGCGCTCTGGAAGAGACATCACGCTGAAGGTTCCGGTCGGAACTCTTGTATTGGATGTTAAGAACGACAGACTGCTGGTTGATCTGACCACCGATAAACAGGAATTCGTAGTTGCCCGCGGCGGCATAGGTGGACGCGGCAACAGCAGGTTTGCCACACCCCGTAACAGGACACCACGTAGATGTGATCCCGGACTGGCGGGCGAGGAGCGGAAGATTCGAATGGAACTTAAGCTCATTGCAGACGTTGGACTGGTAGGTAAACCGAATGCGGGTAAATCGACCCTGCTGTCTGTTCTGACGAGAGCCAAACCGCGCATCGACGCCTATCCCTTCAGTACGCTTAAACCGTCGCTGGGCATCGTTCCATACGGGGTATATCAACGTTTCGTTATGGCTGATATCCCCGGACTTGCCGAGGGCGCTCGTCACGGCAGAGGACTCGGTCATCAATTCCTGAGGCATATACAACGAACCAGACTGCTGATCATTATGATTGAGGCAACTGAGGAGAACTACCAGGAGGCGTTTAATCAGCTCATCGAAGAGTTGGATGGATTTAGCGATGAACTGTCCGACATACCCCGAATTGTGGTTATATCGAAGTCAGATCTATTGGAATCCGATAAGTTAAAAACCGATTTTTCTTTTGAGATGAAGATTTCCAGCATTTCCGGCGAGGGTCTGGAAAAACTGGTTGAAACAATAGCCGAACGGCTTAATCTGGTACAGGAGGTTCGAAGCTGAAGAAGGAAAAAGTACAACCTCTCGACCATAGTAACCGCCTGGCTTTGTTGTCTCTGTTGTCCGCTCCCGATATCGGCAACAGTCGCGCTCGTGAATTAGTGGAGATATTCGGATCTCCACAAGAGGTTTTCACTGCTCCCGCCCGTGAGATAAAAGAAGCGATCACAGTAAAGCTGAAAGTCGGACAAGGTGTTGTAAAGGCTGGAAAGTCTCCGGCGGAAGCGGAAAAGATTCTTGCGCGGCTGGAGAAGATCGACGCTCGAATGGTCTCACTATGGGATGACGAATATCCCTCACGTCTCAAGGTAATTGAAGATCCGCCGGTTCTCCTGTTTATTAAAGGTGAGAATTCACCGCTTTATGATTACTCCATAGCGCTTGTCGGGACTCGCGCTCCCAGCGAACATGGCAGACGGATGGCTCCCAGACTGGCTGGTGAACTGGCGATGGCGGGAGTAACCGTCGTCAGTGGCATGGCGCTGGGTATTGATTCTCTCGCTCATGAAGGAGCGTTGCGTGCGGGTGGAAGGACGATTGCCGTTCTCGGTTCGGGTATCGATGTTATCTACCCTCCTTCAAACCGCAAGCTTTATTCACGTATCGTATCACAGGGAGCGGTGATTACCGAATACGGTCCGGGGATCGATCCTGATCAACATCATTTTCCCCAGCGTAACCGGATAATCAGCGGGCTCTGTCTCGGTGTGGTGATAATCGAAGGAGGGCTGAAGAGCGGCGCGCTTATTACCGCAAGGCTGGCGCTGGAACAGGGGAAAGAACTGTTTGCCGTTCCGGGAGCGGCAGGATTACCACGCAGCGCCGGGGTGAACAGGCTGTTGAAGGACGGTACTGCTACACTGGTTGAAAAAGGTGAGGACATAACCGATCAGTTGCGTTCTCAGCTCGCTCCTATAATGAATGTCAGCGCTACTCTCTCGCTGCCCAAACTTGATGACAAGGAAGCAGCCGTCTATGAGCTACTCGAAAATGGACCGTTACTGATAGATGAACTGATTCGCAGGAGTTCCACCAATGCAGTCGAGATCAACAGGCTTCTGACTTCGATGCAGCTTAAAGGACTCTTGCAGCGTCACCCGGGGGCGAGAATCGGCAGGGCTTAAGCTCTTAAAACGGGGATGATGAGTTATTATGGAGTCACTTTATAGTTGTATTGATTATTGAATAAACCGTTATTCGTCATTCCCGATCAAGTCGGGAATGACAAGTCAAGAAATCACTGATATAAAGGATAATAATGCAGGACAAGTCTGAAAACACACCGAGAACAAATCGATCTGGGAATCGTTACAGGTACAGGATTGTCCTGATTGGCATCCTCGCTGTTGTTGTAATCTGGCTCGGAACGCGACTGGTCATTGCTGCCGGCAATATCATTTCAGAGTCGCAGAAAATCGCCGCGATTATGAACCTCATCAGCAAGACCTATGTTGAAAAGCCTGACCTGAAACGGTTATCGGAAGGCGCCATCGAGGGGATGCTGAAGAGACTGGATCCGCATTCGATGTATATACCTCTAAAGGAGCAGGCGATGATCACCGAAAGGGATATCGGAGTATTTGAAGGAATTGGTATCTCGTTTGTGATTCAGAATGAACTGATCACCGTGATTGCGCCCATCACAGGTACGCCTGCTGAGAGGCTTGGTATTCGGTCGGGTGACAGGATAATTGAGATAGACGCTGTAAGCGCTTATGGCATCACCAACGATGAGGTTTTCAAGAAGCTACGTGGGCCGAAGGGGACGACCGTGAAAGTCAAGGTGTTGCGAGAGGGAGTTCCTGAGCCGATAGATCTCACCATTGTCAGGGATAAAATACCGATCCATTCGATATGGACCAGTTTCATGCTGAACGATTCCACCGGATACATCCTCATCAGCCAGTTTACAAAAACAACAACGCAGGAACTTGATGAGGTTCTGGAGGAGCTTGAAACAGAAGGAATGACTCAGCTTATTCTCGATCTGCGAAACAATGGTGGTGGCAGACTTGCTCAGGCAGTCTGGATAGCCGACAGGTTCATACCCGGCGGTCATACAATCGTCTCCAGGGTTGGACGCAATGGAATGGACGACAGTACATATACTTCTTCTGATGCTGTCACGCATGATCTGTTCGACCTGATTGTGCTGATCAATAGCGGCAGCGCCTCGGCGTCCGAGATAGTAGCCGGGGCGATGCAGGATCTCGACCGCGGACTAATTGTCGGAACGAACAGCTTTGGGAAGGGACTTGTGCAGTCTCAAAAACTGTTACGGGATGGAGGAATGATCAGACTGTCAACAGCGCATTGGTTCACACCTTCGGGAAGACTGGTTCAACGCCCTTATGACAAGGGACGAGGTGAGTATTACGCCGTAAGATACAGGGATCCGGATGAGGTTACTGAGGAGGGTGAGCGTGAAGCCTACAAGACGCTGGGCGGTAGGACGGTTTATGCTTCATCGGGGATATCGCCGGATGTGGAGATAGAGTCAGGGAAGATTACAGGAGCGACAGCGAAGCTGTTGAGCGATCGAACGATTTTTGAATTCGCGCGAACCGGGATGTTGCCGGGATTCGAAGCTTCCGATCAGGGCTTTGCCGTCTTCCGCGACGATTTTGAAGTGACTGACGATGATCTGGAGAGTCTGATCGAACTTTCGAAAGAGAAAGATTTCGAATATCCACCCGAGCTGCTGGAGAAAGACAGGAATTATCTTAAGAGCCAGATCAAGGCAGAGTTAGCGCAGCTTATCTGGAGCAATCGGGATTATTACTATATAATCCGAACCAAATCAGATACGGTAGTTCAGGAAGCGGAGAAGCTGTTCGATGAGGCTCGGGAAATTTCCTCTGTGTGGCGATAAGCATTGAGGGGTTGACAGAGCAGGTTTGTTTTCTTAATTTACTAAGTTGTAATTACATCTTCACGCACGGTTGTGGAGTTGGCAGAAATATAAAATAACTCAATAAACTGCAGGTCGAAATGGTTGATTATTTCGTAAAAGGTGGACCATTCATGTGGCCCATCCTCTTTTTCCTCGTTGTAGGACTGGCGTTTGTCTTCGAGCGATTCTGGACATTAATGCGTGCAACGATCAATTCAAAGAAGTTCACCGGGGAGGTGAATAAAGCGTTTGCCGACGGAGGCGTTGAGAAGGCAATTGAAATATGCGCTAACACTCGAGGTCCGATTGCCAATGTCATTCATGCAGGTCTCTTACGCGTTGAGCGTGGTTTACAGCATGTCGAGAAGGCGATTATGGTTTCCGGGACGATTGAGTTGGCATTTCTTGAACGAAACCTGGTCTGGCTGGCAACAGTCGTATCACTGGCGCCCATGCTCGGATTCCTCGGAACGGTCAGTGGTATGGTCGGTGCATTTGACTCCATCGCTCAGGCAAACGATATTTCACCGTCGCTGGTCGCAGGCGGTATCTCCGAAGCATTGCTGACCACCATGTTCGGACTGGTGGTGGCGATCATCATCCAGTTCTTCCACAATTTCTTCATCTCGCGCATCGATAAGATTGTAGCGGACATGGAGGAATCGACGCAGGAATTCGTCGATATGCTGGTTGAGCAGGGCAAAGAGTAATCGGAGCCGTCAGTGCCTCAGAAAAAAAGTAAAAGATCGCACGAGATTCCCACCTCGTCGATGGCGGATATTGCGTTCCTGTTGCTCATATTCTTTCTCGTGACCACAACCATGGACATGGATAAGGGAATCCCGATGATACTGCCCGAACGGGGTGGTGAAGTCAAGATCAATCCCAAGAACATTGCCAAGGTTCTGATTAATGCGTCGGGTGACGTGTTGTTCGACGGTGAGGTGGTCCTTGACCAGGAGTTGAAGGAACTGCTCCGTACCCGGATCAAGGAACGGGGGCTGGATGCCGACCTAAAACCCAAACTGATCGTATCGATTAAAACTGATCGCGAAACTGAATACGACCGCTACATCACGATACTCGATATCGTCAAGGATGCGGGTGCGACCAAGATCTCTATCGCCGAACCCGATAAGGATTGATTTACGTGCTGTAAACCCGTGATTGACAGCATGTTGCAAGGCTAAGAGTCGGATGATTTGACTTAGTATTACCGGAAACGGTTTACCGTCAAATCTGCTCATCCATAGCCGACAACCGGAATTTCGTATCATATAATAGGAAGATACATGTTCCAGAAAAAAACCAGAGCGGAATCGGGTATCCCGACTGCATCATTACCGGACATCATCTTCTTGCTGCTGTTCTTCTTCATGGTGACGACGGTTATCAAGAAGACACAGGGGATTCCGCTGGTTACACCGGCGGCAGTTCAGACTAAGAAGATTGAATCGAAGCGTCACCTCGCTTATATCTGGGCGGATGAAAAGGGTACTATCACTGTTGAGGATAAGCTGGTTTCAACATCGCATCTGGGTCAGATTTCAAAGATAATCCGTGAACGACTCGATGAGGACAACCGTCTAATCGTATCGTTAAAGATCGACAAGCGAGCCAATATGGGACTGGTAACGGACATCCAGGAACAGCTCCGCGATGCCTATGCTATCCGGATTAACTATGCCACGAGGTTTAAGGGGGGTGGGGGGTAACCGAACTGTTTGATTCTGCTGATATTTAAAAACTCTTCCGAAGCTTTAATGTAAGTCCAATGATCAAAAACCCAAAATTCGACCTTAAATACCAATACCGCCGGACGCTGGAGATGTCTCTGGTGTTGTCACTGTTGGGGATTATTTCACTGCTGATGATCTTTAAGAAGTTCGATGTTGACATCAGCATGCGTGCGTTGGAAGCTCCTGCCATCGAGATCGAGGATATTCCGATCACTCGAACCATCAAGAAGATAGAAGTTCCGCGCAAGCCGACCATCCCGGTGGAAGACCCGGATGTTGACATTGAGGACGATATTGATATTCCTGACATAGATATCTTCGATCCGACCCTCGCACCACCGCCGCCTCCACCGGCAATGGAAGAGGAACTCGTTCCTTTCTACAAAGTTGAGGTTAAACCGCTGTTGACAGGCGGTAATCAGGCTATTGCCGATTATATCCGTCGTCATAACCTATATCCCCCGATGGCATATGAAGCCGGTATTTCAGGCAAAGTAATGATAAGTTTTGTTGTCGGGAAAGATGGTAAAACCAGAAATGTCAAGACAATAGATGAAAGACCGGCGAAGCTCGGTTTTGGTGAGGCCGGAGTTAAGGTAATGAAGGCTATGACATTTACACCTGGAATGCAGCGTGACAAACCTGTTGCTGTACTCATGCAGCAACCTATTAAATTTACCATAGAGTAGAAACCCGGCTTAACTGACGGGATATTACCATCATGTTGTTTTGATTTATACAATTTGTGTAAAAGGTATTGTTGGACAATAATGAAAAGTCTGTTTAATCAGCGCGGGTCCGTATTATTAGGGCTCGCGCTTCTGTTTGTGAATCCTCTCCGGGCTCAGAGTGATTTCGATCCACTGACGGATGTGAATCTTGAGACCAGGATCGTCCCCTCTCAGGTTTCTACCGGTGGGAGTGGCAATCTAATTGCGGATATTGGATTACCGGAAAACATGCACATCACCAGCCTCGATCTCGGTTTCTTTTTCGTGGAACCGGAAGCAGTAGATGGCATTACCTGGCAGGAGCCCGTATTCCCACCCGGCATCGTTTTTCAAGGAGACACGGTCTATAAAGGGCAGGTTGAGGTTGTAGTTCCTTTTACACTAACCGGTGATTTCAATCCGGGTGATCTGGTAGATATCAAGGGTGTGGTCGGTTATCAAATCTGCACAGAAACTGACCCGATTTTCTGTACTCCGCCGTCGGAGCGAAACTTTCAGACCGTGCTCGGTATTACAAAAGGTGAGATTTCAACGAGTGCAGTGGAGACCGGCGGAGAGAGTGGATTAACGATAGAAGAGCGCGCCAGACGCGCTCTTGAAAGAGGCTCATTGATGGCATTGATCTGGGTCTTTATCGGTGGTGTATTGCTCAGTCTTACGCCCTGTGTTTATCCGATCATACCGATAACCATCGCTTTTATAGGCGCTCGATCCGGCGGGAGCAAACTGAAAGGGCTCTCGTTGTCGCTCGTGTTCGTCCTTGGACTGGCGCTGGTTTACTCTATCTTGGGCGTTATAGCTGCGGCTACCGGCGGTGTCTTCGGACTCAGCACTCAGAACCCGTGGGTGATCGGTTTTGTGACCGTAATCTTCCTGGTAATGGGAGCCGGTATGATGGGGGCGTTTGAAATAGCGCTGCCATCTTCCTTACAGACGAAGTTATCATCGGGAAAACGCAGCGGTTATCTGGGGGCTCTTTTCGTCGGCGCTACAACCGGTCTAATAGCCGCGCCGTGTGTTGGACCGGTACTTGTCGCACTGCTAAGTTGGGTATCCTCCACCGGCAATATAATCCACGGGTTCATCTACCTGTTCGTTTTCGCCTGCGGCTTGGGAGTTCTTTTTGTGGTTATAGGCACGTTCGCCGGTGTAGTAACGGCTCTGCCGAAGGCAGGGAAATGGATGGAGAAGATCAAGCACGGGTTCGGTGTAATCCTGATTGCCGCAGCCTTTTATTTCGGTCAGTCGCTTGTATCCGACAATCTCTTTACGATTCTCATCGGGTTGGGTCTGCTGATGCTAACTGGATTTCTGGGTGGCTTCAGCCGTCTTGAAGCCGGTGCTTCAATCGGATCGAAAATCGGGCGAGGAATCGCCTTCTTTATCATGTTAACAGGAGCTTTCTATCTGCTGTTGGGATTGGTCAGATTTGAGGGCATCGACCTGATTCCTGCAAGTATGATATCGGACGGAGCCGGTTCAGAATCGGGATATTCTGATAAATCGCATAAGGTTAAATGGATATATGACGACCGAACGAAAGCCTTCGACCTGGCGCGAGAGAAGAACAAGCTGTTAATGATCGACTTCTGGGCTGACTGGTGTGCGGCATGTATCGAACTGGATCATAAGACCTTTTCAAATCCGAAGGTTTACAATACAATAAACCAGGATTTTATACCATTAAAGATCGACGGTTCGAATATTACTGATGAATTGAAGTCCATCTGGGCGGAGTACGGCGTCAGGGGGCTGCCAACAGTTTTATTCTTAACCCCGGACGGGGAGGAACTGGAACGTTTCGAGGCTTTCAGAAACGTTGATCAGGTGATGCAGGTTTTGGAACGGGTTAAGGGAAATTGATATTCGCTACATCGAATGGGGGGGGGGCTGAAGTTAGGTTGATCTTTGACAATAAAAGTGTTAAGTTATAAGTGTATTAGAGTTATTTGTAAGGTTCTGAAATAATGAAAAAGGAGGTTCTCATGTTGAAATGTACGTTGACAATGAGCTTAATTGCTCTATTAATCCTGTTGCTTCCCAGTCAGCTCCTCAGCCAGCCGGAGGTTGAGTGGCAGCGGTCTTACGGGGGTGAGGATGAGGATTATTTTTCTGACCTGGCACAAACCAACGATGGTGGATTCATTCTGGTTGGTAGTGAAACGTCGTTTGGTCATCCTGATCCGGATACATGGGTTGTAAAAACTGACCAGAATGGTGAAACAGAGTGGACTCAGGAATTCGATGGCGAGCAAATTGATCGGTTCTACCGTGTTATTCAGACAGAAGACGATGGATATTTATTCGCTGGGCGTTACTCGTTAATGAAAACTGATTATAATTGTCAAATCGTCTGGTCACTGGACATCGATTTTTCAGTTAGGGAGATAATTCAAGCCCCCGATGGCGGTTACTCAGTTTCAGGTAATGTGGAAGAAGATTTCTACCTCATGAAACTGGATCAAGATGGTCAGGAAATCCGGATATGTCAATTTGATGGTGGTGAAGATGATTTTTGCTACTCGCACATCCGGACTAATGACGGTTGTTATATGCTGGTGGGAGCTACAGATTCCTTCGAAGCCATGCGAGGTGATGCGCTGATGGTCAAGATAAATGCCGATGGAGAGGTTGAATGGAATCGAACCTTTGGGGGACGGAGAGCGGACTACTTTACTGATGTTATTCAGACAGAAGATGGCGGCTATGTAATGGTCGGTATTAACGAATCGATAGGTGTTGAATCGCGAACGTGGGTGTTAAAAACCGATGGAGAGGGCGAATTTCTTTGGGAGCATGGTAATGTCAATGTTCAGGCAAGAAGTCGTGTCCAGATATTCCCCTCTGACGTTGGAGGCTTTACTCTAATCGGTGCCGATAACTACAATGGTCTCTATCGAGCAAATGCAGACGGTGAGGAAATATGGAGCCTGGAGCTCCGGGATGTTTATGTTCGTTATGCTGGTCGGTCTGTAACTACTGATGATGGTGGATATGCCATAGGGTGTACGGATTATAATGAACGCGGCAACCTGGATCTGCTTAAACTAAGTCCCGATCCGGAATCTGCGCCGCCCTCATCCCTTATCCCTCATCCCTCATCCTTCATCCTTCTACCCCCCTATCCCAATCCATTCAACAGCAAAGTCGGCATTGAGTTCAGTCTGCCGTTAATGAGTCAATATCGTCTGACAGTAGTGGACATTTCCGGCAGGGAAGTGGCTGTGCTGGGTTACGGTAACCAACAGGCAGGCAGGTATCGAACGTTCTGGAACGCAAAAGACCATTCTTCGGGAATATATTTCGCACGTTTGGATGTTCCAGGGAGGAAGCCGATTGAACAGAAGCTGGTGCTTGTGAAGTAACGGTTTATTAAGGACTTATACGTAAATAGCCTACATAACGTTAAGTGTTACGTCAGGTCTTGCCGTGACGAAGTCACGGTGTGACCTGACGCTGTTCCACCAGTGAGTCACATCCCGAATAAGTCGGGACAAGACCCACCGGAACACGAAGTGTCTCTCACACGAAGTGTCTCTCACAAACCACGTAAAAGTTTATTTACGGATATATTCTAAAACTACAAACTCAACCTATCGGAGCATACAAGATGAGAATCACAACCCGCCTGTTGATTCTTGGGTTTATCCTCTCACTACCGGTCTGTCAGCTATTCGCAGATGAACCTGTGACTGGTGATCCTCCAGACAGCAGTCGGGTAGTATATACGCTTGATGAGGTCGTCGTTTACGGGTCAGATGCTTACAGGGTTCCGGTTGCGGTTCAGAATATCCCGACGGTAAGAATAGTCCGTCAGAATGTGAACTCTCTCGCCGATATCATGAAATTCGACCCCGGTCTGACGATTGCCTCCGGCAGGAAGAACAGTTCGGACATGCACATCAGGGGCGCCAATTCACAATCGATACTGATGCTCGTTGACGGTCATCCTCTCAACACTGGATACCGTGGGGAAGCAGATCTTTCGATGATTCCGGTCAGCCAGATTGAGAGGATTCAGATTATCAAGGGACCGGCGAGTGTGGCTTATGGAGCGAATTCGCTGGGCGGCATTGTGAATATCGTTACCAGGGGTGGAGCGGAGCTTCCTCCAAGTGTCTCATTTCAGAATCTTTTCGGTGATCTCGGTCATAGAGAGTTGAGCGGATCGGCAGGCGGAAGTATCGGTGCTTATTCTGGGTGGATATCAGTTGAGAATCTGACTTGGAACGGCACTCCACTCAGCAGCGATTTCAATTCAGAAGGTCTTGAGGATGGAGGAAACCGTGATAACAGCGATCTGGAGCGGCGCAGCCTGAACCTGAAGGTCGCCCGCAGTTTTCTCAAGCGTGGTTATCTGTCTTTGATGCTTGGATTTACGCAGGCGGAGAAAGGGTTGCCGGGTTCGGTCTATCGTCCTGAATACTGGAGATTTACAGACTATAGCAGACGCGGCGGGAATATGAGTTTTCTCTATAATCCGGGTTTTAACATAAGGCTTAAGAGCAGCTTCTTCGCCAACAGCTATGACGATGAGTTGATCAGATATAAGGATGAATCGTTATCACCGGACAATATCAAATTTGATTCACAACTTCGCAGCCTGACAATCGGCGGATCATTTGAGGCTGAATGGGATGGACTTGACAATCACCTGATCTCTTCAGGAGTGAAAATAAGCAGTGATAAGACACAGAGAAAGACGGATAAAGACGAGCCCTGGACGGAGAGTTCGAACAGAACCATATCACTGTACATGGAAGATGAGTTGTTTATCTATCCCGATATACTGTTAACGGCGGGTGTTGGCTCCTATCATTACTTCATGAAGCAGACCGACAGGAGCATCTCCAGTCTCGGTTATATGGCGGGTATCTCACGACGCTGGTTTGACGACTACACCACACGTTTTTCAGCCGCTCGCAGCATATTTTTCCCCACTCAGCATAACCTCTACAGTTCAAACCGCGGAAATCCGGATCTCAAACCGGAGCAGACATTGAAATATGAGATGAGTCTCGAAGGTGAGAAGAGACTCCTTGGAAGTTCTCAAGCCTCACTCGGACTGACGCTTTTCTACCAGCAGACTGAAGACCAGATCGATCTGTCGCCCGATCAACCGTTTGCTGAGGCGCGTTTTATTAACATTCATCACATCGACAGTTGGGGATTGGAGACGACTTTCAATCTGCAAGCTGGTCGAAATCTGGAGTTTGAGTGTGCTGCATCTTTAATTGACTGGAGAACCGACAGCGGGACAATTCTCGATTCACCTCATCTGAAACTGAACGGCAGGATGCATATCGTGACACTCTTCGAAACTGAGGGTAATTTTGAAGCGGTCTGGTTCGGGGAACGGGAAGCAATAGATGTGAACGGCGATACTATCGATATGGCGTCCTATATGGTTGTCAATGGAAACATCTCGCGACCGTTGAACCGATGGGTTACTCTCAGGCTTGCAGTGAGGAATATCTTTGATGCGGATTATGAGGAGATATACGGCTATCCCGGACAGGGGCGAAAAATACTGGGTGGGTTGAGAGTGATGGTGCAGTAACGGGGAAGGCAGACAGGAATGTGTTCTTTGATTTATTCACGAAAACATCACATCTCATCATTCCATCGAAAGATGGAATCCAGTAACGCTCGTAATATCAGTAACTTCTCTGGATCCCAGCTTTCGCTGGGATGATGATAGAGTCCCCAATATGGAATATTTCAAAGAACTCAGGAATTTCCACCCTCCCCGTTATTGATGGGTGGCCCGACATCCTGGACTTGATCCGGGATCACAAGTCGG
>JABMRV010000038.1 GCA_013202285.1 bacterium
AAAAACATGCATGAATAACTCCCATTTGCATTGATTTATCAAATAGAATATACAGTACTGGATGTTAAGGACTTAAACCTGTATTAATAGTGAGAATCACAAGCAGCAAAAGTCGGCAGGTTTTTGCAAAAGATAAGAAAACTAAAGGCTATAATCAAGTGCATTATCGATATCCACCGATAATCACTGTTAGTATCCGAGCGTATTCCTCATCCGGAATGAAACTTGCGCCGATCATACCGAATAAGTAGGGACGATGCGGTGTTTCACCGATTGGGTAAAGGATTTACTACATAATAGCTGGATGGAGGATATTTAGAATCGCTTGTATAATACAATCATGCAAGAATACAAACCTCATAATAATCGTACTAATCAATAAAACTTACCGGTTTCTTGCAAAGGTTATGGACAAAGTCTATATTCTATACCTAAGTTTGAGAAAAGAGTATCGAATATCGCTAATACTGTCTTAAATACACTATTATTGATATTACCGTTAATATAGAGTAGTAGATGTAATTACCTGATATAACTTATAATACATAAGATATGGAGAGGTGGCCGAGTGGCTGAAGGCTCACGCCTGCTAAGCGTGTGTAGGGTCACACCTACCGTGGGTTCGAATCCCACCCTCTCCGCTATTTATTAAAGAGATAAGCCCGATCATCTGATCGGGCTTACCTTCACGAAGTGAAGAATCTTCCTTAATTATTGTGCATACTGAAATCCGTTCAGTCAGCTGACTGAACGCTACTTCTATATCCGTCAAAGGGTGGATATACCGACAGAGCTTACCCCACTTATTCAAAGTAGCGAAGAACCTCTATTTGCCTGCTATCTCACACTCCTCACCACATTCTTCATAACGATCTCCAGTCTTCTGTTCTGACCACGTCCTTCCTTTGTCTCATTTGTCGCTATCGGACGACTCTCGCCGTAACCAACTGAACTTATATTCTGCGGATCGAGTTTCTGACTGTTTGACAGCAGGTAGTTATGCACCGACCGAGAGCGCCTTTCAGATAGTAACTGGTTTGAGCCGGTCTTGCCGAGGGCGTCGGTGTGTCCGCCGATAACAATCATTTTGTCAGGATATTCCTCCAACGCCACGATTGTGCGTCTCAGCAGGTCATAAGTCTCTAAAGGTATCTCGTGGATACCGGATGCAAACTGTAAGCCAATCAGGCGGATGATTATGTCCCTGCCGTCGATCAGGATTAACGCCTCCTCGTCTGTCAGCAACTCCCTGAACCGCTTCATCCGTTGTTCCTGTTCGAGCCTGATCTCCTCCTCTAATTTCTTTCGCTCCATCTCCGACATGAACTCGCCCTTCAGTGAACCGTATTCCGCTTTCCAGCGCTCCAATTCCGCAAGAGCCGCTTCCAGTTCGGTACGCATCTTTTCATTCAGCACTGCCAATTCACTCTGCGATTTATCCAGTAAGCCGCGCAGTACTACATTGTCCGCCTCTAATTTTTCATTTCGTGCGTACAGTTTGCTAATTGCCTCGATAATGCCCTCGGTCGGAGGTCCCAATCCCTCGTTGAATTCCGCCTTGAAATTAACCTCGCGTCCGATACGCGTCAGATGTTCATCTATGCTCAGCCATGTCTGTTCGTAGCCATCATGCTGTTTACGCAATCGTCTCGCCCAGAGGGAAACATAGTTCGAATAAGCAGCATAATAGTACGCCTCATCCGCCAGTAACTGCGCATTCTCACGGTCGTATCTGTTGATGTCCAGACTTGCCTCCGCTTCACGCTCGAAATCCATCGCTAACTTCAACGTACTCGGAGCAAACTTCCCCGACTTGTTTTTTTTAGCCACCTGAATCATCGTATCGGCAGTGCCGGTAATGATGACCTTGATAGCGATCAGTTCTGCTTCACGATACAGCTTCTCCGATGCCAATGCTGTCTCTTCGGCTTTATCAACCTTACCGTTCTCGAATGTTGACAGGCTTGCGATGAACTTCTTATCAGCGCCGACAAACTGCCTGGGAGCGTTGTATGTCACCCTTACAATATCAGCGTCACTACGCGCTTTGAAAGCCGTCTTAAGCGTCTTTCGAGCCTCTGAAATAACGTTATTTGCCGCTTCAATCGCATGCTCGGCAGAGTACAGGTACTTGCTCGCTTTTTCATTCCGACCTAACTTAAAGTTCTTCTGTGCCTGTTCGAGGTTGCTCTTGGCTTTTTTGAAATTTCGCGGTGATAATAAATGCGCTTCCTGCTGTTTTAATTCTGTAAATGCAGTTTCAGCATCTCTTAAACGTTGCTCAACATCGGCATTGGCTGCTGAAACGGTTAACAACACCAGAAAAACGATCGAGGTTCTCATTAGAAATGAAGACATGGTTTTACTCACTTTTATTTCGATTAATAACTTAATACTTATTTAGGAGTCCGTTTCCGCACCTGTTTCTGCGCTCTTTTAAGCCAGTACTCGCGCGTCTTGAAGGGATCAGTCTCGCCTGCTGTGAAGAAATATGCCATATTTATCCCGAACGAGAAACCTTTAGCGCCGGTGATAATCCCATTCTCGTATGCAAACCCGATGTCGGTATGCCAGACTCCTTTCCGAAATCCAACGCCGGTTCCAAGCGTAAATCCTTCCCGTCCACCGATACCTATTCCTGCACGTACAGGAAACGCAGGATTCAGCATGTATTCGAATCCAGCCGTCAGCCTGAGCTTGGTGCTGCCGCCCACTACGTCGTTCAAGCCCTGCCTGAGCGAGCCTGTCAATAACATATCCTCGAACAGCCAGAAACCGCCGCTGAGAAGTACACTGGCAGGTAGATGTGCTGATATCGAGACCTTCTCCTCCAGCGAATCAACCTTTTCAGAATTCTCATCGATCCAGTCTTCTAAATCTTCAAGCTCACTTATAGTGGGTGCTTTTTCTATATTAAAGCTGTATATCCTGTGCTCGCCGTTGGAATAGTTTACCTTATTAACCACGTTGATAAGGCTGAGACCAACGATAGCCCGGCGTGTGAGCATCTTTGCGCAGAATCCGAGATCCAGACTATACCCGAAACCATTAAAGCCGGAAAGTGCACTGGCATACCCATCGGCGCTCAGTGAGTCATGATCCGTGTAAAACGACAGCGAAGCATCCTCGACCCTGCCATAAACACCGCCGTACAGGAAAGACAGTGTGAACCCGGCGGAGATTTCATCGAGGAAACG
Organism: bacterium; assembly: GCA_013202285.1. Lineage (GTDB taxonomy): Bacteria > Electryoneota > AABM5-125-24 > Hatepunaeales > Hatepunaeaceae > JABMRV01. The sequence continues at coordinate 3,198 of JABMRV010000038.1, forward strand.
ATATTTCTTAAAGCTCTTTGCGCCTGTCAATCCGGCTCTACTGAAGGCATGACTCTCAACATCCATATCGTCAAAAACGCGTTGGGCTCCAAATCTGTCCATACCATGACCTTTGAACGCTATTGAAATCAGATCCTTGTCGATGTCAATATCAGTCATCGTTATGGCGTCGATGGAAAACACCCAGTTCATGTTTTTTAATGGAAAACCTATACCGAGCAAGGGAAGATACATTTCGAGACCGGTACTTACTGATTCATCTTCGATGAATCCCAGCAGGTTGTCCTTATCGGTATCAGTTAATAATTTGTCTTCCTGAAAATAGTCAACCAGAGTGGAAAAACTGAATGCATCGTTTCCAAGCCGCATACCGTAATTAATCAGAGGTAAATAAAAGGAGTGAACAGGACTATCCTGTAGGGTAAGATATGCGGGATTCCAGCCGACAACTCCAACTCCTCGAGGAGTAACACCGACATTACCGCCCAACGAGATCGCTCTTGCATTTACAGGGGTAAATCCGAATGACAGGGAGGATGTTGACAGGGTTAACACAATTAACAGGACAAGATATCTCTGCATAAGTGAAACCGCTTTATCGGTATTCGCATTCATCAGTTATCTCCACCGTTTACACGATAGACAACTTCGGCGGTGACAGTAACTTCCACCGCATCTTCCGCATAGATTTTAACTGTTGAAGGGGTTGCATTCAGAATTACGATCTGTCTTACCCAGAGCTTGTCCCGGGTCAATTTGTTAATTCCGTCCAGACCAAGATCGACAATGATTGTATCAACCAAAGCGCTGACCGCTCGCCCGGTCTCGGGATCTACTTCCGGCGATGCAAAGACTACAGGATCCATGATAGAATGGATGCTGCGATTATCCCATATAAGTTCCTTTTTAGCGTTGTCATCGTTATCGAAACTTCCGGCAAGGACATAAATCTCGCCGCCAAGTGGAATCGTGCTTTTGACGATGGTGAAAATAGTTGCCGACTGTAATCCGCTCTCGATTCCATCACCTACATCTTCAACTTCAGAGTGCAGTATTGTTCGATTTTCAACAGCCAGAGCTATGGGAGCTTCCAGGGACAGAGTGCCGAAAATTATATCATCGCGAGTCAGTTTATGAATCTCATACGCAAGAGAATCAAACAGGCTTCCGATAAGATTATCGCGTCCGATTAGAACATCACCGGCAAATTCGATTTTCTCCGGAAAGTGGTTCAGCATATCGACCATGTAAACCGAATCTATGCCATCGTAGCCACTCCTGATAATTACAGTATCCTGATTGGGCGCTACATATTCCGTAAACTGCGCCCATAATTTAGCGGCTGGCGGATCTAAGGAGCTGTTTTGGGCAGTAAGATCGATAACCAGCTTTGCAGGCGACCGGAACGTTGAACCGGTCAGGTCGATCAATATCCATGCATCATCGAACTTCACATTTCCGGTCAGATCAGATTGAAGGTCCGGCTGATCTTCCCATATATCAATCTCAATATCTCTTTCTTCAAGCTCAATAACTTCATCCCTGGCGTTACCCCATAACCACTCAAAATCATAATGATCTATTGTAAGTTCAAAATTAGTTGAATCCTCCCAGTAAATATCAGCGATGCGTGGATCGCCGTTGGGTTCAAAACCACCCGATAAGGGTATCAGGGTAGTAATAATGTCCATCTCCTGCGGGTCAGGATCGGGTGATGAGCGATAATTAGAAGGCAACTCCATCGTAAATAATTTGTTATAGAAAGTCACCGAAGTATCAACGATGCCCGGTTGCTGACCGGTCATAGCTTCACAGAGAAGTGGTACAACCATTGTATCAGACTGATCATCGTAATCTACAAGCGCCGGGAATCTTATATATATGGAGTCCACCGTTTCAGTCCGGTTCTCCACAATAATTCGCATAACGCCTTCCAGAACCTGTGCGCTTGTTACCCAGCCATCCTGATCTTCGTAAGTCAATTTTGTATTTTTGAATCGTGGACCCTGCTTAACAACTATTCCTCTGTAAGATTCACAAAGTAAAGGACTAATACTGATGTCGAATTCAAGACCATCGGTTTCCGCTACCGGTACATCGACCTGATCGGGTCCGGTTCCATCGGTAAAGATTATCAGATTCTTTTTAAGGATTCCACCTGTTAGATCAAAGGTATATTCCATATCGGATTGTGCAGCAACATCCGGGAAGCTGACGGAGTCTATAGCGGGATATCCGGCTTCATCAAAGGCAAGAACTACATTTAAGATATCCCATTGCAGGTTCGTGTTGTTGGTGAGTGTGAGATGAAGGAGACCGGGAATAGTATCTATAAGATCGGCTTCTTCGATGTAAATCAGAGGATCGAGGATAACGGGAGTATGGTCGGCTATTGATAACGAGGTGACATCGTAATTTCCATCAGAGGTGAAATCCGGCAAAATAACATCGATGGATAATCTACCGCTGGTACTGGTTGAGTCGAAAAAGTATGGTCCAAACTTCATGGAATACCGGGTAGTGTCGTCTGCATCATATTCAAGTAGAGAGTCAGCTATGGCAGAGGTATCTAATGGTTCTTCAAAGAAATAACGCAGCATACCATCAGAGAGCGAGTCTATTCCGCCGTTGTTCTCTTCGATTTCCGAGGAATCGGAGACCAGCTCATCAAGACCATATCGCTCAGAGCTTAACGGAAATGCAACTTTCAGATCCCACATCGGAGCGCCGGGATTATCCAGACTGCACCCGATAAATCCTATTAATAAGACTAGTAATAGAACCGGTTTTCCGATAAATCCAAAATGTAATTGAGAACTGCGTTTCATCATGACTCCCAGTGCTTCAGTTGTTTCTGTCCCTTTATTGCCACAAGCGAAAATGATCGTTTAGTTCTTATCATTAATATAAGCATATTTTTCTTCTTTCTAAGAAATACAGGTGTAAAGGAAGATATTATCCTTAATTATTATATGTTTTGCCTAAAGGCAGAAGATGCTGATAAAGTGGATTAGCAAATCTTCACTCTAAACGTGATACGTTTGATTTGAGTTCATATCACCAGTAGATTTCCTGATCTTGATCATATTGATACACTACAACTTGCAAAAACGAGAGGAGCTCTTTCCAAATTATTGAAAGAGCCTTTCTCTTTATTTCACAAGGTTTCAAGCGGGTGCGGTATGTAGGGGATCGTTCCCGCCATGTTTCAAACGAAACGAAGTGAAGTGTAACTTGGCGTGCAAAATGGTGAGGCAATCTTCACAAACACTTAACCAATGAATCAATTAAATAATCCAACAATATTAATATGGACAGGTCTCTTAATATCATATTAGTTTAGTTAAATCCTTTGGAGTATTCAAGTTGGTTAATGCTTGAGATCCAATTGGTATTAAAACAGGTTTCCACTTCAATTTTCTTATACCCTTGTACAAACTGAGGTTGCCATCGTTCAGTCTCTGAGTCCAGAAATTTAGCGTTGATTTACTGTATAGCGCTATCATAGGTTCAGGATCTCCTGATTCTGACAGCGTAATAACCTCATAACCGTTTCGTGGAGACGCCAACAGCAGGTTAATTACCTCTGAGGTCAAATGAGGTAAATCGACCGGGAGGACTAACGCCCAGTCGGATCTGCAGTGCTCTAAAAGCGCCACAAGACCTCCTAAGGGACCTTTACCCAGGACTTTATCATGAATGACTTCCCATGTAGATGGAAAAACCGTTTCAGTATCATTGCACACAATTATCGGCGGATGACTGAGTGTATTCGTAAGTAAATGATATGTACGTTCAATTAATGAGTACTGTCCTATCTTTATCCATCTCTTATCGATCCCCATTCTTTTACTTTTCCCACCGGCTAAGATATATCCGGTCATATCTTTATGGTCTTTATTATTCATAGCAACTCAACCTCCACCTTTGTGTCAGCAGGCAATATCTGACGCAAACGACAACAGGATTTCAAAAAAATCCAAATACTCCCTCTGAAGGATAGTCTCAGATTTGTCGGATTTCAACCTTTCCCTTAACTATTCTCATACCGTTGAAATTTAAGTAGTGCCTGACCAAAAAAACCCGAAGGGGTTGAACGGTGAATAGCCACCGGCGTCAGCCGGTGGATTCGTACATCATCATTCTGAACGACCCTGAAGGGGTCGAACAATACAGTTCAGAATTCACACCGAATGGTCGGAGTGAACTCTAAACCTTCCCCTTCGGGGTTTTCCAGTTATAACACCGCTTGAAAGTAATTTCGCGTAGGGGCTGATTTATCACGCCCTTAAAACACACCAGGATAAGAGGGCTCAATAAATTGGCTCCTACGCGGAACTAAACAAGTGTTTCAGAATACGAAATTACTTTTAAGCATCAGTATAAGCGAAGAATCCAAAAAACCAGACCTGTAAAGATCATGGTTAACTTGTCGGATATGGGTTTACAAGTCATAGTAAGTTTACTTTGCAGCAGGATTATTATATATTATGGACATGACAATCCCGCCTCATTCAGTGAACCGGAATTGCCAGCCGGGCTCGGAAGCCCCAACTTTTCACAAGCATTTATTTCAAATTATACAGTTGTTTTAATACAACATATACTGCGAATATTGGAGTCAACCTATGGTCGATACTACGAAAGTAAAAGAAGACGTTTGGATCCCCACCTGTTGCGGACAATGTTATTGCATGTGCGGTATAAAGGTTCGTCGACAGGACGGTGTGGTGACACAGATCGAGGGAAATCCGGATGCGCCCACCGGGCGCGGCTCGATCTGTGTGAAGGGTCTTGCCTCCCCACACCTGCTCTACGACCCGTACCGGGTGAACTACCCGCTCAAGCGAACCAACCCCGAAAAGGGACTCGGGGTCGATCCCAAGTGGGAGCGCATCTCTTGGGAAGAAGCACTTGATATTATCGTCAAGAAGCTGAAGGAGTGCCAGGAACGCGACTCACGGGGTCTCTTCTTCCAAGCCACCACAACTCAAGCCTCAGAGATCCGTTTCGGGGTGATCGGATTCATGAAAGCCTTCGGTACGCCTAACTACTGGGTCTCCGGCGGAGGATTGCACTGCGGTAACGGCGCCCACTTCATGAACGGCATCATGCACGTATCCTGGTCCATCATCCCCGATTTCGCCAATTGTAACTATGCGCTGAATTTCGGATGCTCCAAGGGGCACGGTGCAGGTCACGTGGCAGTGCAGAACGCGACTCAGGTAGCTGACGCCCGATTCCGTGGTTTTAAGAATGTAGTCTTCGATCCTTTCATGAGCGCTCAAGCTTCCAAGGGGCACGAGTGGATTCCCATACGGGTGGGTACCGATGGCGCCCTTGCCTTGGGTTTGGTCAACTCCCTGATTAACGAGCACGGTATTTACGATGCCGAGTATCTCATGTACAAAACCAACTCACCTTACCTGATACGCCCCTCCGACGGGCGTTACATGCGGGATAAAGAGACGAACATACCCCTGGTGTGGGACTTGGTTGACAACGCTCCCAAGGTGCATAACGATCCTTCTGTGACACGAGTCGAATACGAGGACGATGCTCACGAGGTGGCGCTCACAGGCACGTACAACGTGGACGGTATCGATTGCCAACCTGCTTTCGAGCTGCTCAAGGAGCATGTAAAGAAATATACTCCGGAATATGTGGAGGAGATTACCTGGGTACCTGCCGCTACCGTGAGCCGGATTGCCAAAGAGTTCGGTGAGGCAGCCGAGATCGGATCCACCGTTACCATACAGACCGAGAACGGTCCAAAGAAGATCCCCAGACGACCGGTAGCCACACATTTCTTCCGCGGTTCCCAGGGTCACACCAACTCAGGATGGACCTGCCTTTCCATCGACATGGTCAATCACATCGTTGGTGCGGCTGACACTTACGGCAGCGCCTTGGGGCTGGGTGGAACTGTGCAGGATGGCTACAAGAAGACCGGCAAGCCGTACCAAATTCCTTATCCTTGCCCGGATGGTCTGCTCAAAGCGAAAGCATGGGTTTACGACCACATACCCTATCCGTTACGGGAACCCAAGCCACCTACCAGGCTCGACCTGCACGACATGTTTCCCACGTCTATTTACAACGCATTTACCATCTGCAGTCCCAAGTGGTTCGAGATACTCGAACGATTCAAGATCCCTTATCGACCTGATGTGATGGTCAACTTCGGCTCCAACTCGGTGATGACCATGGGGAACGCCGAGACCGTAACAGAGAACTTCCTCAAGAAATTCAAGTTCATCTTCTCTTTCCAGCTTTATATCACCGAGTTCGAGGAAGCGGTTGCGGACATCGTACTCCCTGACGCCTGCTTTCTCGAACGCTTCACGCCGGCGGTCAGCTTCCCGTCCACTTTCTCTCATCCACAGGGTGAGGACGATTGGGGATGGACGATCCGGCAGCCTGTGGTGGAACCACTTTATGAACGACGCGATTTCAACAAGGTTATGTTGGATATCTCGAAGCGTTGCGGCATCTTGGGCAAGTACTACAAAGGTCTCAATGATGCAATTCCTATCCGCTATGGCGGTGAAATGGAAGAGAGAAACAAGTTGGTCGAAGACGGCAGCGTTGAACATACCTGGGAGGATATCTGCGACCGTCTCGTGAGAGACAGATTCGGTGATGAGCATGACCTTGAGTATTTCAAAAAACGTGGTTTGTTCACCTGGCCCAAACGAAAAGAGGATGTTTACTGGAAGTGGTTTAATCCTTCACGCGTACCGGTTTACTTTGAGTATTTCATCGATTCCGGTGAAAAGATAAGTAAGTTGTGGGACGAGTTCAAAGGTGATGATTTCTTCAAGTTCGACTGGACACGTTTCAAGGCGTTGGCTGATTGGTACCCATGTCCCACTCATACTGAGGATAATCCTGAATACGACATGAACACCTTCTACTGGCGTGCTGTTGTTCACTGTAATTCACTCACGCAGCAGAATCCATATCTTGACGAGGTTGCCCAGGAAGATCCCTATGTATATGCAATACAGATGCACAAGGATACCGCAGCAGAGAAGGGCATAAGTGATGGTGATTCTATCTGGTTAGAGAACCCGGAAGGTCACCGGGTCAAGGGTTTTGTATCCCTATGCGAGGGAATTGAACCACATCACCTCGCAATTGCAGCAGTGTCGGGGCACTGGGGCAAGTATATGCCTATTGCGAAAGGCAAGGGCGTGTTCTTTAATGACCTCGTTGAAATGGATCTGGATCACACCGATCCATTGACATTTAATCAGGATATCTGCTGTCGTGTCAAGATTTACAAAGCAGACTGAGTAACAGAACTAATCAAGAACAACTGGAGTTTTCGATATGCCACAATATGGAATGGTCATCGACTTAAAAAGATGTTACGGCTGTTACGCCTGTGTTATGGCTTGCAAGGTGAAGAACCACACACCACCCGAAGTATTCTGGGCTCGCCTTCTGAAGGGTGAACGAGGGAAATTTCCCAACACCATGCGGCAGGCGCTTCCTGTCCTTTGTATGCAATGCGAGGAGCCATCCTGCCTGGAGGTTTGTCCTACAGGCGCAACCCAGAAGTTAGACAATGGCATCGTGATCGTGGATAAAGACAAATGTATGGGATGCAAAGCCTG